>NZ_JBFRLK010000019.1:0-91827 GCF_041469805.1 Vibrio sp. 10N.286.48.C11
TAAAACACCATCTTAATGTCAAAATGAATCAACACTACAAAATTTGGAGCGATACATCGGGTTCGAACCGATGACCTCAACCTTGGCAAGGTTGCGCTCTACCAACTGAGCTAGTATCGCATTTTCATTCTTAATATCTCTTAACTTATCAAGCTAAGAAAAAGAATGGAGGCGCCTCCCGGAGTCGAACCGAGGTCCACGGATTTGCAATCCGCTGCATAGCCACTCTGCCAAGGCGCCTTTTTAATTCAACACTTTAGGGACTTAAGTAAGCCGCACCGCTGTGTTCGGGTGCCTACTTTACGGATTGAGGGGAGATAGTCAAACAAAAAAGTGAATTTAAATTCCGTTTGCTGACATTTAAATCAAATTGCTGCATGTTCGATCTCTTTAATCAAAAAACACACAGCAAAATCGAGTTAAACAAGATGTTCTAGCGCTACCACTTCTTCATAAAACGACCGACAAGACTCGGATGATACGCCCAGCAGTGGTCAAACATAGTCATAAGTTGAGGGTTGCCATACTTAGAAAGACTAACCGCATGGAAACGGTTTTTGTGTTCTTTCAACTTTTCAACCTGAGCAATCATTTCGTCTGATTGTTTCGGCGCAATAAAGTCAGAAAGTACGATTAAATCGGCATTCTTGTATTTATCACCAGTCATTAGGTCAATCGACTTCATGAGAACAGGTTCCAAATCCGTACCGCCGTGGAATGAGTAACTTAAGAAGTCGCTCGCTTCACGTAGGCCATCTTGCCTTGTTAACTCATAGGTAATCTGCTCAGAAGAAAAAAGAATCACATAACAGTCTCTCTCTTCTGCAAGAGCAATTTGCATTAAGGCATAAGCCATTGCTTTAGCAGACTGCTCAGGGAAACCACTCATAGAACCCGAAGCGTCCACACAGACGATAAACGGGCCCTTTTCAATATCGATGTTCTTGCTATCTGGTTTTTGCGCCTTCACTTTGCGTAACGTGCGTGATTTACCTTGCGAGCGATAGCTCAGTAAACGCTTGTCGGCCAAGTGCTTGTAAAAGATAACCTCAAGTTCAGGATAAGCTAAGAACATGGTTTCGTTTGGCAGCATCTTGTTAAGGTCATCACTTTCATGAATCCCGACAATATCATCGACCGCTTCATCGCTTTTCTCTTCAACCACCTGCAATTCTTCTACAGGGGCTTTGTGTAGCGAAGGATCATCTTCCTCACCAGCCATACGGCCTAGCTTTTCAGCGATCTCTTGCAAGCCCTTGTGCTTATTCAAGAACTCAGCATGACGTTTCATGATGGTAAGGTCTGTTTTGCTTAATTTGGCAGAAGCCATGTCCCACAAGCGCCCTACACTGCCTTCATCACCCGACTCAGTCACTTTATCCATGTTTTTCATGGTTTCCATGCGCTGATAAAGATCGGCTAAGACTTTTTCTTTGCTTGTTTCAAGTTCAGTTACTTGAGCTTGTTTAATCGCATCAGAAAGTGATTGGTACCATTGGTCGCAAAAGTAGTGTGGAAACATCGCGTTATAAACACCCTTGTTGTTCTCCATAAGGCGTCGAGCTTGTAGATAAAACGCTGAGTGCCACTCGAGCTTTTTGATAACACTGTCTATCTCATCAAAGAACTGAGGTTCATCCCAGTAAATCACTTCTTGATAAAGGGCGATTTCCTCTTGGAATCGATCAGTTTCACACACCTTGGTGACGCGTTTTTTTACTTTACCGCGCCATTTGACTAAGTGGTTTTTCACTGATGTTTTCACACCTTTGTTCTCTGCAGCCATCATGACTTGAGAACGAGCGATGAGATCATTCATCGCGGTATCAATGATTCCGGAATCAGCTACCATCAAAGCGAGGTTTAAGCCGTCTGCTCCTAACATATGCTCTCCTCTTACTCGAAGTACTGGCTCATAAACTTAATACGCTGAGCGATCTTGGCACTCTTCACTTTCGTGGTTTCAAGATCTTGCGTTACCGATTGCAAACTTGCTTCCATCGCTTTTGGTAAATCAGGGTCAATATAGTTATGAGGTAATGCATCATGGAATTCAGTACGAACGCGTTTTAACTTGAATTCAGCTTCAGTTAACTGTTCTAAGGCTTTCTCAGCGCCACTCAACCACTTGTTGTACAGTTCTTGGTCTAAACCGTCAGTAGTAACCACACTCACCAATACAGAGCGATTGGCGATGTCTTTAATCACTAATTGGTTTGATGCATCCAAGTCGAGTTTTAAACGGCATAGGTTTTTATTTTCGTTTACGTAACCGTAAATATCACCGTGACCTTCTTTAAGAACACGATCAAAATCGTCTTTGGCTACGTATACCCAACGGCTATCGCCTTTCTCAGATTCAGAAACCGACATGTTGCTTTGCAGCATAACCAGTTTCACTAGATTGTAAGCACTGCCCACGCTGTACATTTTCGCGTTCTTGATGTCATTCTGGTAAACATCTTTACGCAACAAGCCACTAGTTGACTCCATAGAAAGTGACACCGACAACGTTGATTCAACATCGTCTTGAATCTCTTCTAACTCTTCACGAGACATTTCAATTTGAGCTTTCGACTCTTGTTGATCAAACGCTCGGTTCAATGCAAAGTCTTTCACCACGCTACGAACCACATCACGTGATTCTGGGCTATGCCACAAACAATCTTGCAGAAGCATAATATCCAGCGGGTTCACGCTATCGCGACCACTGAAGAACGCACTCGCTTTCAATAGTTTAACGGCCTTCTTCCAGCGTCTGTCTGATACATACAATTCTGACTCTGAAGCAGAGCCTTGCTTCTTAACCGTCTCTTCAAGCATGGTTTTTAGTTCAAACAACTTATCAAACGAATTGTCTGTCAGTTCCAGCTTATCGAGCTCTTTCTGCCATTGATGATATTCAATATCCGTAATCGCCAAACCTTTTGGAATTACCGCTTCTTGAGAAGTACCCGTTGTCAGCATCGATTTGAAGTTTTGTTTGTTTTGAATACGGTTTACGAACACGCGTACCAACATACGGTCATAAAGTGCTTCCAAGCCACTGTCTTCATCTGGAAGTTCGTTGGATGCCGACACGAGTAGACGCATAGGTACACGTTCAATATCGCTGCCGTTTTTGAAAGTCTTTTCGTTAACGACAGTAAGTAGCGTATTTAGGATTGCAGGGCCGGCTTTCCAGATCTCATCGAGGAATACAACTTGTGCAGTTGGTAGGTAGCCTTCGGTCAGTCTTACGTAACGACCGTTGTCTTTTAATTCTTGGATACTTAGTGGGCCGAACACTTCCTCTGGAGTAGAGAAGCGAGTCATCAAATATTCGAAGTAACTACTGTTGTCAAAAGCCTGAATGAGACGTTTAGCGATAAGGCTTTTTGCGATACCCGGAGGGCCTAATAGGAACACGCTTTCACCAGCCAAAGCGGCCAGTAAACAAAGCTTAATTGTGTCTTCTCTTTCGTAGACACCATCAGAGAGAGCGTGCGCTAATTTGTTGATTCTTTCAGAGAGTAGCGCCTTGTCAGCATGTGAAGAAATAGAAGGGTTCATGCGTTACTCCGAAAATCTTTGAACAGTTGAGAGTGTAGAATTGTTTTTATACATTTGTTAGCACTTTGTTACAAGTGTATTTTATTATTGAGTTGCATTTATATCAGATGGTTACGTCGGTAATTTTGGCGCAATCATAGATTCCAATTATGAGAGTAACATCACGAACGGCGTGAAACTAAATCTATTGCGAAACCTAATTTTTCTTTTATTTTCGACACCATAGACGTTATGGTGGTGCACGTCTTCCGTTATACGAAAAATTGGCAAGGAATGTGGCCAGACTGCATGAGTAAAGTTATCCATAAATGGAAAAGTATTTCTCTCATAGAAGAGAACGTGACGCTCCCTACGAACGTCGTGGTAAAACATACAACAATCAACCACCCTGGCGCGGCAGTTATTCTTCCTATCACTTCGTCTGGAAAAATCATCCTCATTAACCAGTTTCGCCCTTCTCTTAAGAAATGGCTTTTGGAACTACCCGCAGGCACGATGGAAATAGGTGAGACACCTCTTCAATGTGCCCAGCGCGAATTGGAAGAAGAAACCGGTTACAGCGCAACTTCCTTTCAAAGCTTGGGGCAAGTTACCCCTTTAGCTGGATTCTGTGATGAGATTCAGCATTTGTTCGTCGCCAAAGACTTAAGCCTCACCACCCGCTTTAAATGCGACGAAGATGAAGTCATAGAGGTGATCGAACTGAGTCTAGAAGAACTGCACGACAAAATACGACACGATCAAATTACCGATACCAAAACTATCGCTTGTTTAAGTAAAGCCCAACTATGCGGCCATCTATAGCCAATTATATGACTACCTAAAGTACTCTAGGAGAGAAACATGGACTTTCGTTCTGATACCGTAACTAAACCCTCACAAGCCATGCGTGACGCAATGGCAAACGCAGAAGTGGGCGATGATGTTTATGGCGATGACCCAACCGTCAACGAACTAGAACAGTGGGCAGCAAATGAGACAGGCTTTGAAGCGGCAATGTTTACCTCTTCAGGTACACAAGCCAACCTTCTTGGCTTAATGGCGCATTGTGAGCGTGGTGATGAATATCTGTGTGGCCAGCAGGCGCACAACTACAAATACGAAGCTGGCGGCGCTGCGGTCCTTGGTTCTATCCAACCTCAACCAATCGAGAATAACCCAGACGGTACTTTAGACTTTAAAAAGCTTGCCGCTGCGATTAAGCCCGACGACAGCCACTTTGCTCGTACCAAGCTTCTTAGTTTAGAAAACACGATCAATGGTAAAGTCCTGCCAATGTCTTATCTAGCGGAAGCACGTGAGTTCGTAAACCAACACAGACTTCAAATGCACCTAGATGGCGCGCGCGTCTATAACGCAGCAGTCGCATTAGATGTACACATCAAAGAGATCGCACAACATTTCGATTCTATGACGATTTGCTTATCGAAAGGTTTAGGCGCTCCTATCGGTTCATTACTTCTTGGCAACAAAGAATACATCGCAAAAGCACGTCGACTACGTAAAATGGTCGGTGGCGGTATGCGCCAAGCAGGTATTCTTGCCGCAGCGGGAAAAATGGCTTTAACAGAGAACGTTACTCAACTTAAAGCTGACCACGAGAACGCAAAAAATCTAGCGATTGGTTTAAGCAAACTAGAAGGTTTTTCTGTTAACCCTGATTTCATTCAAACTAACATTGTATTTGCTAAGTTAGATGAGTCTGTGGATATCAACCGAATCGCACGCGAACTGGGCGAACAAGGCATTACGATGTCACCAGGGAACCCTGTTCGATTTGTTACTCATAGAGATATCAGTTCAGAAGACATCGCTACTTTCCTAACTAAGTTGGAAAATGCGCTTTAAGCCATACTAAATGTTCACCCAGAACAAATAAGACTTGAGCTTCCTCTTAGGGGAAGCTTTATAATCATGTTTTTATCGGAGTAAAAACGTGCATTACCCAACCTTCGCTCTAATATTACTAGCTCTTTCCTCTAACCTTCATGCCTCTGATTTTGGCGACGCTGAACTAGGTAAAGTTAAATCACCAAGCTGCGTTTTTTGTCATAACCCTACCAGTCAATCGACTAATAACTCCTATCCTAAGCTTTCTGGCCAAGATCCAACCTATCTCTTTAATACAATGAAAGCGTATCAAACCGGAGATAGGCAGGGCGATTACGCGGATATGATGCGAGCGCAACTAAGTAAGCTTAACGATCAAGATTTGAAAGACATAGCGGCTTTTTACGCTTTACAAGATTAGCGGCTCCCACCTTCAATAGGTCAATCATCAGCTAAATAAACATCACCAAGTCGCCTATACTTCAAGCAAACTCACTGAGCTCATTGAAGGTCGGGATAGATATACCTTTACACGTATCATCCAACCCTTACAATGTGCAGCAAATATATTTATCAAGGTTTATCTCTATGTCTATTCAATGGTTTCCGGGTCACATGCATAAAGCCCGCAAAGAAATCGAAGAAGTTATCCCACAAGTTGATGTGATCATCGAAGTACTGGACGCTCGTATCCCGTTCAGTAGTGAAAACCCAATGATCTCTTCACTGCGCGGCGATAAGCCTTGTGTAAAAGTGCTGAACAAGCGTGACCTTGCAGATCCTGAACTGACTCAACGTTGGATTGAGCACTTCGAGAAGGAGCAAGGCGTTAAAGCGATTGCGATTACGACTAGCGTAAAAGAAGAAGTTAACCACGTTATGGAGCTGGTACGTAAACTGGCACCGCACCGTGAACAGATGGGCAAAAACATTCGTACAATGATCATGGGCATCCCGAACGTGGGTAAATCGACCATCATCAACTGCTTGGCTGGACGTACGATTGCGGTTACTGGTAACCAACCTGCGGTAACTCGTCGCCAACAACGTATCAATCTGCAAAATGGCGTGATCCTTTCAGATACTCCAGGAATCCTTTGGCCTAAAGTAGAAAACCCACACAGTGGCTTCCGCTTGGCTGCAACAGGTGCTGTAAAAGATACAGCAATGGAATACGATGAAGTGGCATTTTACACAGTAGAGTACCTAGCAAAACAGTACCCTAACCTTTTGCAAGAGCGCTACCAAATTGAAGAGCTGCCTGAGTCTGACATCGAACTGATGGAAGCGATTGGCCGTAAGCGTGGTGCACTTCGTGCCGGTGGTCATATCGACATTCACAAATGTTCAGAAATCCTGCTTCACGAATTGCGTAATGGCACTTTAGGTAAGGTAACGCTTGAGTTGCCAGAAATGATCACACAAGAGCTGATCGAAGTTGAAGAAGCGGCTGCGCTGAAAGCGGAACAACAGATTAAGAAAAAAGAAGAGCGTCGTAAGCGTTACCTGAAGAACAAGCGTTAATCGCGATTAGTTTTTATAATCTGCTTTAATTTCTGTTTACCACTCTTACACCAGCCTCTAGATATTCACGCTCTATCGATAATAGAGCGTGAATATTGCCCGCTACCGTTTGTTGATCTAGCTAACATACTGACAAATCTATAGAAATGGTCGTTTACAATCCCAAAGACTGTGACATACTACGCAAATTATTGTGTATCAATCTCGGCTAATTTCTCAATGCGCTCTTATTCTGGGTTCAAGAATCAAAGATTTAAAACCTATTTCGATAATGAAATTTATTTGCCGTACATAAATTTCATCTACATCCCTATCTCAATATTCTGTGCTTTTATCGTCACCGACTACATCCACTTTGGTAGCGAGTGCATTACGCCTATCATTTTCCGAGTCATACTTTTTTTATTGATGATGGCCGCCGCCAGATACTGTATTACAAACAAACCCAACGTTTTGAAACTCGTAGAAAGTGCCTTCCTTGTAATTAGCTCACTTTTCTTGGTCTATATCGGTCGACTAGCCATCGAGCTGAACAACTTCGATTACCAAGGTGGCATCATTTTAGTGATGATCTACATTGGTACGTTTTCAAGATTGTCAGCCAGATACAGTATATCTACGCTGTCGTTTATCTTTTTGGCTTATCTCATCGGCCTTGCGCCACTGCTTTATGAAGCGGAGCCAGAGCATGAAATAGAAACAATTTCCGTTTATATCTCGGCTTACATCCTAATCTCAGCGGCCTGTGTTAGACGTGACCTGGAAGTACACAAACGTTTCGCTCAATCCGAGCAACTCCGCAAACAAGCGATTCAGCTTCGCAAGCAATCTAATATGTTCGAGGCCCTTTCCTATCAAGACGCACTAACGGGCTGCTACAACCGCCTTTATCTTCATCAGGTGATAGAACCGAGCATAGACCGTCAGCGATCCATTACATCGCTCATGATAGATATTGATCATTTCAAATCGATTAACGACACCTACGGCCATCAAATGGGTGACATGGTGATTAAAGAACTGGCCGATGAGATTCAAAAACGACTACCGACTAGCAGTAACTGCTTTCGATACGGCGGTGAAGAGTTTTTGGTGCTGGTCCAAGGAGAAACCGAGGCTTCAATTGAATCGCTGGTTAATGCCCTTTTAGAATCCCCTACTCGCCTTAGATTAGAAGTAACAATTTCAATCGGTGTGAAACATGCCCATCAAGCCCTTGGTTCTGTCGAGCAGCTTATCGACGACGCTGACCAAGCACTCTACATTTCGAAAAAAGGCGGTAGGAATAAGATCACATGGTGTGATTAATCGCCCAATATTTCACGCATCTTTGCGAATCATTAAAACGACCACTAATTCAATCAAAAAAGCCCCGAGCAACTTAATACTCGGGGCTTTTGTCTTTGTTCTTCTGCTTTAAAATAGCTTCGTTAAGAACCTGCTACTCAGCAAAAAACAGTATTCAACAAGAATCGACTAAGAATACACAACGCTCGCTGTTTTCTGTTCAAGTTCAACGGGAGAGCTCCAAGAAATCACTTTTTCATTCACTTGGCTGCCACATGGTGCGTTCCAAACTTGCTCTAGTTCTTCTTTGCCACCAATCGCCTGATAAAAAGCAATCGCTTGGTGGTTCTCAGACATCACCTCTAGGTAAAGCCCTGAGTCCGAATAGTATTGCTGCAACCACTTCGACAATTCAGACAACAGACGCTTGCCTACACCTCGTCCACGATAATTATTATCTACATGTAACGCATCGATGAACGTACCACGCTCAAAGTTGTGATTACCGAACGCGCAGACAAAACCAACCAGTAAACCGCCTTCCTCAAGCAATAAAACATGTTGGTTGAAAGGAGGATTAATCAAACGAGTCTGCCAAATAACAGATCTGTCCTCCAAAACATCATGTTCTAGGTAATCATCAGCAAGAATGCCACGGTAATATAGCTTCCAGCTATCCGCGTGTAATTGGGCAATCCGCTCATAATCTTTATATTCAGCTACCTTAATTTCCATTTATTAGCCCTTAGTACTTCCATTTATGACTTGCTACTACATTTCACACTACCTTTATACAATATTTAAGCAAAACATACTAATACACGTTTACACTTTCAATATTGACTTACACGTGTACGCTGATATTCTAGCGCACAGATGTAAGCCCAATGGAAATTTGCTAATGAATAGTGCCGACAAACAATCTACAAAAAAGCCGCCATTAATCTGGCTCAATATTTTTGTGTTCTCTTTTAGTATGCTGCTTGCTGTTGTAGCGGCTCCCGTTTATGGCTACTTTTTTGGCTATGGCATGGAGCACTGGATATGGCTAGCAATCTGCTTTACGTTCTGTAACCTTTCAATCACGACAGGTTATCACCGCTTATGGTCACATAAAGCGTTTGAAGCGCATTCAAGCCTAAGATTCCTGTTTGCATTAGGTGGTGCATTTGCCCTGCAGAACAGCGCGCTACACTGGTCTTCTGATCACCGTGTTCACCACAAGCATGTCGATAACAACGACAAAGACCCATACTCTGCAAAACGTGGATTTTGGTACTCACACATTGGCTGGATGATTCGTAATTACAGCACCTCAATGTACGAAAACTACGAAAACTGCCGTGACCTTAAAAAAGATAAGATTGTTATGTGGCAGCACAAGCACTATGTTCTGTTAGCATTACTAATGAATTTCGGTGTTCCTATCGCTTTAGGCGTGATTTACGGTGACGTGATTGGCATGTTGTTAATCGTAGGTGCAGTTCGTTTGGTACTTAACCACCACACAACATTCTTTATTAACTCTCTTGCTCACATCTGGGGTAGCCAACCTTTTACTGACAAAAACACAGCGCGTGATAACGGTGTGTTAGCAGTACTCACTTTCGGCGAAGGCTACCACAACTTCCACCACATCTTTGAGAACGACTACCGTAACGGCATCTACTGGTGGCAATACGATCCGACAAAATGGTTGATTAAGAGTGCTTCGTTGATGGGACTGGCAAGTAAGCTTAAGAAAACCCCTCAAGCTCGTATTGAGAAAGCTGAAGCGTCAATGTTACTTAAACGCACCCAGCAAAAAATCATGCATCGTGCCGACAAGCAACAAATCGCAGAGAAGCTTCAACAAGAGTTTGATGCTCTAGTATCAAACATGAACGAATATTACGAAGTTAAAAAACAGCTACTTGAAAGCAAGCGCGAAGACGTTGTGAAGAAGTACGAACACTCTGTTCTTAAGGTTCGTTATCAGCAAATCAAAATGAATTTCGAACAACAGAAGAAAAATTGGGCAATGACGGTTGAGCAATACGCTTAAGGTAAAACAGTACGCTTAACACCCCAGTAACAACACAGTTTGATTCTTATTCAAAAGCCCTCATATTGCTATGAGGGCTTTTTTTTAATAAGCATAACCTACTCGGCTCTGGCCCTATGCTCTCGAGTTTGAATTGTGGATGGTAAGAACCATAGTTATTGGATTTCAGAACTCTTTCTTCATTCTGAATTTATACTTATATTACTTAAACTTACCGAGTTTAAAGCGAAGGAATTGAAAATGAGCAAACTGACTATTATTGCAACGATCGTCTCTAAAGAAGACAAAACTGAGCTTGTAAAAGCTGAGATGATTAAATTGATCGATAAAACCCGTGTTGAAGACGGCTGTATTAACTACGATCTGCACCAAGATAACAGTAACCCTGCTCACTTCGTTTTTCATGAGAACTGGGAGTCTGAAGTTCATCTAGAGAAACACTTAGCGAGCCAACACATCGCTGACTACATGGCTGCGACTGAAGGTTGTATTGAAACCTTTGTGCTTAATAAAATGACGCACATTGCCTAACCAGTCACTCAGTACTAATTCAATAAAAAGCCCTGCTCTGATCGCAGGGTTTGTCTTTTCTACAAGCTTATATCTGCTCATTCTAATAATGAAAAAACCCGCCAGAGTAGCGGGTATGGTCAATAATCATGACTGTCAAAGACAGATAGGTAACAACCATCAATCCAATATTGAGTACCACTTTACAGTGGCACTCTGACATTTCTTTTGCTGATCGCTAGCACGGGGGCACTAGTTAAAAGCACGAGCCAAAATGCCATTCCCTTGATATTGGTAAACACTTGAATTACTACTTACAAAGACCGATTCTCCGGGCTTAAGAGAAACTGACCGCCCTTCTGAAGTGACGGTCGCCTCTCCTTCCACACAGAACAAGATCTCCGCGCTACGTAAATACTGTGACTTGCTCTCATCAGTCGCAGACAAGATATCAAAGCCAAAGTCATCCACTGGAATCGGATAGCTCATCTTGCCCTCTTTCAATACAGGCTTAAGACGAATATCTTCTGGCTTAATCGGCTCAAAGATCGTGTTATCGATAAGCTCAGGAACGTCTATGTATTTGGGTGTAAGACCGGCGCGCAGCACATTGTCTGAGTTTGCCATAATCTCCAAACCTGTGCCTTGAACATAAGCGTGAGGTGTTTCTGCGAACAGGAACATCGCTTCACCGGGCGCCAGTTCAACCGTGTTAAGCATTAATGGCGCAAACAAACCAATATCACCCGGATAGTGCTGTTTGAATTCAATGCTGTATTGCAGAGCTTCACGCCCCATAACCGTTTTGGCTGGTCGCGCATGTGCAGCATAAAGCTCATCAAGTGCGGCTTCTTTACGTTCACCTTCAAGAGACATAATTGCGCTAAAGAAAGACTTCAGAGAATCACTGTCGGCATTGGCTTTCAGTACATTAAGCTCAATCGCTAACGAAGGAATATCCGCTTCTTCGAACAAGGCAATAATATCGTCGATTGGACGAAAGCCATTCATCGCTTTGTAAAAGGTCAACGCATAAACCAACTCAGGCTTATGGTTTGGATCTTTGTAATTACGATT
Source organism: Vibrio sp. 10N.286.48.C11 (assembly GCF_041469805.1). Taxonomy (NCBI): domain Bacteria; kingdom Pseudomonadati; phylum Pseudomonadota; class Gammaproteobacteria; order Vibrionales; family Vibrionaceae; genus Vibrio; species Vibrio sp. 10N.286.48.C11. Next base: position 11,825 of record NZ_JBFRLK010000019.1, read on the forward strand.
TGACGCATTCAAAGGGATACCAAGTGCATTCTCTCGCTCAAAACCTAATTCAGATTTGCGCTTATTCGGATGAACCTGAATCGACAACGGTGTTTCAGCGGCTAACACCTTAAACAGGAAAGGGAGTTCACCGAAACGTGCCGCCGTGTACCCACCTAAGACATCAATTCTATTTTCATCAATCATGTGAGAAAGCGGCTCACCGGTATCGCCTACTTTTGAGCAACCATTTGGATGAGCACCCATCCAAATCTCTGCTTGAGGTTCTTGGTTTGGGTTCACAATACCAAACAGTTGGTTAATGGAGTCTTTGCTTCCCCACGCGTAGTTTTGAATAACGTTGTCGAGTTTAAATAGAGACATAATTACTTCTCATTAAAAATCTGGCTGCCAAGCTTGAGCGTGGCGGCGATATTACGGGCAGTACGAGTCAGGTTTTGATTCGCTTCTAATAAAACTTGGTCTAAAGACTGAGGTGAACGTACAGTTCCAAATAAGCTAGACATTGAACCGTAAAGCTTTTCAACGTCTTGCCCCAAAGAGCCCGCAATTCCTATCGTTGGAATATTCAGCTTTTGAGCTCGCTGAGCGATACCGAAAGGTGTTTTACCTTGCAGGGTTTGGTTGTCCATCTGTCCCTCTCCGGTCAAGACCAGTGAAGCACCTTCAAGAACCTTATCTGCATCCAAAGCATCTAGTACCATCTCAATACCCGCTTTAATTTGGATATTGAATGCCAGACTTAACCCCAGTGGTGTACCACCAGCCGCACCAAAACCAGCTGTGTCTCGATGATTAATACCCGTACGCGCTTGAGCGATATCGGCAAAGTGTCCGATCGCAGTATCAAGTTGTTCAACTTGAGCTTTTGATGCTCCCTTCTGCGGACCAAACACAGCACTTGCTCCGCTTTCGCCACACAGTGGATTATTTACATCACACGCGACCACGAACGTGACTTCTTTACATCTCGGGTGCAGCCCATCAAGATCGATGCTTGCTAGCTGACTTAATTCGGCACCGCCACCAGATAGCTCGTTGCCTTGCTTGTCTAATAACTTGCCTCCCAATGCTTGTAAAATGCCTGCACCTGCATCGTTGGTTGCGCTACCGCCCAAGCCGATAATGATTTGTTCAACGCCTTGATCTAAAGCATCTTTAATCAATAGCCCTGTGCCAAACGAAGATGCAGTTAAAGGTGATCTTTCTTCTACGGTTAATAGGTCTAAACCCGACGCTTGAGCAAATTCCAACAAGGCAGTTTTCACCTTAATTCCATCAAAAGTCTGCTCTAACGATGCCCAATAAGCCGTACATTCGCGACCGATTGGATCCGTCGTTTGCAACTGTTGTTTCTTGCCATTAAGCGCGTCTAGCAACACGTCTACCGTGCCTTCTCCGCCATCGGCGAGTGGCATTTTCACAAACTCTGCGTGAGGGAAAACGTCAGCAAACCCAAGCTCAATACAAGACGCAACTTGATGAGCGTCGAGTGATTCTTTAAATGAATCAGGGGCAATTACAATTTTCATTGTCGTTCACCATTCCCGCCCACCAAGGTGAGCGGGTGATTAAAATTAGAATTTAATTTGGAATGTTTTTGCTTGGCAAGATGCCAAGTGGCCGAAGTCTTCAGATGCTACATCACCTTCGCGTACTCGCTCGTCCATGCTTGTCTCTTTCCAACTTGAAACGGTTTGAGTGAAGGAGATTGAATCTGACACTGAACCTGTTTCTGCCGGGTTGTAGACACGCAGTATCAACGCATCTTCATCTTCCGCTTTCTTCAGCACACTCAGCACAGCGCCTGATTGTTGCTTAGACAGAAGGCTAAAACTCATCGGTAGGTTTTGCTCACCCACATTCAGCTTCATCGCGTTGTAAGGGATCTTGTTGTAGCATTCGATTTGAGTGACATTGTCACGTGCTTGCGCCATGATGTTCGCGTCAATGTGGTTACCAGAGAATCCACACAGCGTGAATTCACACACTAACTTGCCGCGCACTTGTGAATCTGGTGTCGGGATCTTGATACCTGAAGGACGACCCGGACGAAGCAATAGCTCTTCTTTACCTAACACGCCGATACCGCGGAATAGTGTCAGTGCGAAGGTATCTCGGTTTTCGTCACCTTGAGATGCAATCACTTCAAATTCACGTAGACCATTCGACATGATTGCGATGCCCGCGTTACCGTTTTCTAACGCAGCGAAGTTCATCAGTTGGTAAACCGGAACCGGTGCTTCTTTCCACTTCTCTTCTTCCCAAACCGCCATTGCTGGGTCATTGGTTGGTCGAGTAATACAACCGAACTGGTTATCCGCAACCACAGTTTCAGAAACGAATGGCGTTGGTACTAAGACACGTACACGGTGGTCGTCGGCTTGGTTGTCTAGTTCCATACGTACTTCAATGCGGCGAGAACCTTGCTTCAATACCACTTGGCATTGCGCTTCAACGAATCCGTTTTGACCCGTGCGTTCTTCACGCTCTGCAAGGTTTGCAGGTACGTTCATTCGGAAAGCGATGTTCGCTACCGATTGGAAGCCTTGGTGGGCAATTGATGTTTCTACCGGGAATTCATCTGAGTACAGTAACCATTCTTGACGAGATGGAGAGTAGTCGTATTCATCGCCGTCATCAGAGCCGTCTTCTAAACGAAGGACTTGGTCGAATACTTGCTCTGTCTCTTTATCGAAAATAGTCAGAGTACCGTTGTCGTTTACATTGATTCGGTAGTATTCGTTTTCTAATAGGTAGTCCTTTTGCTCGGCAACTTTTACAGCGCCCTTCTCGTTACCTTGGATGTGTAACGTGGTGAAGCCCATTGCTGGAACACTGCGTTTGATTTGAATATCAAACTCCATGAACGGGTCGTAGTTACCGTAGTGAACGATTTGGCGGTCTACTTTACCCGGGTCAATTTGGCGCTTGTCTTGGATGAAGTACTCAACTGGGTTTTCGTTTTCATCAAAGATTGAGAATTCTTGAGCACGGATAGTAATGGTTGTGTTCACCACTTCTTCACGCTCGTATGGAGAAAGGTTAAACATCGCCAACTTGTCGCAACCTTCGCGATCTGGCATGTGGTCAACAATCTTACGCTTGTAGAAATGAATCAGGTTGGTCGCCATGTCGTCCGCAAGGATGTAACGGTTAAGGATCTCAGCGTGAACCTTGTCAGAACAGCAGCAGCCAATCGAGTCATGAGCGTGGTTCTTCATGCTCTCTTTCCACATTTTCTCAATCAAACCGTGGTGGTATTCAAAGCCTAATGTCCAAGCGATAGATGCTAGCGGTTCTAAGATATTTACAATCTTGTTTTCGATTTCTGCATGGATCAGTTTGATGTCCATACGCGTAGAAGAAATCGTACGGTGAACACGCATGTATTTTCCGTCGTTGAATTCACCTTTGATTGTATCGAGTTGGTCGCGTGCCGCTTCTACTTTTTCGAATACTTCTTCAAAGCGGCTCATTGAGAATTCGCGATCTGGGTAGATTTCGCGGAGCTTGTCCATTACTTCAAAGATGTCTTTTTGAATCGGCATTTGGTCATGGCCATTCGGCAGCAAAATGTCTTTCGTTACCGATGGCTTTTCTAGCACTGGGAAGTACTTATCTAAACGAGCACGCAAGCCTTCTTCGTCTTGTGGAAGGTATTTGCCAATTGCGTAACCTAGCGGAAGCACTTGTGCCGTAACTTCACTGCCGTCGTTTGATTGCCATAAGAATTCTGTTTTGTTGGTGCCATGACGTTCTGAACAACCACGCCAGAACATTGCACGCGTGATGTCGAAACCGTTGTAGATCATCGGCAGCTGTGAGCTCATGCTGAATGAATCTGGTAGGTAACCGATCTTCATTGCATCGCCAAATTTCATACAGTCACGAATGCCATACATCATGTTACGTACAATTGACTCACCAGAAACTTGCATTGTGTCGGTTTGAGAATACCAAGGGCCAATAATTAGCTTGCCCGCTTCAACCAATGCTTTTACGCGTTCTGTGTTCTCTGGTTTGATCGCAAAGTAGTCTTCTAGAACAGCGGTTTGACCATCTAGAACGTAGTATTTGTATTCTGGATCACTCTCCAGACGGTTCATGATTTCTTCCATGTTGTTCACAAGAAGAATGCGAGACTCTTCTGTTGTGAAATACCATTCACGATCCCAGTGCATGTGTGGAGTAATATGTACGCGTGATGTAGTCATAATCATTTACCTAAATGTGTCGCTTCGAGTAAATCTAAAATTCGAACTCAAATACGACTAAATTAAAGTTTTTCAAGGGGTTAAAATTGGCTGCCACTAAATTTAGAGTGCAGAAAACCACGCCCAGAATCTGTGTGAATAAAACCGTTAGGAGCACAGGTATTTAGGACAGCCAGTTGTTTGTTATTTTTTATATATTGATTTCGCAGTGAGTTAGGAGCTAACTCAAAATTCAGTTAGTTCTGTGTTGCAGTACTTGCTTCAAACTTACCCTTTTTTACAGCATGACCACGCCACATCAGAAGAGTAATGGTTGAAATCACTGTGCCGACAATCGCAGCACCGAACCAGATTGCAGCAGCAGAGAATGCGCCTAAACCAGAATCGTGTAACAAGAAAATAGAGAAGATACCTGCGCCCGGAGTGGATAGACCAATACCTGCCGCACCCACCATTGCACCTGTTACTACAGAGCCTAGTAAGAATGAGCCGATTACACGGATTGGATCTTCAATCGCCATTGGGATTGCACCTTCAGTAATACCCGCAAGACCAAGTAGCCATGTAGATTTACCGGTTTCAATCTCAAAGTCTTTGAATAAGCGTGGAGCAATCATGGTAGAAGCCGTTACCGTGAACGCCGATACCATTTTTACTGAGCCAAAGATTGCGTAAGGACCATAAACACCGTTTGCCATTGCACCTAAACAGAATGCGTAAGCAGCTTTGTTTACCGGACCACCTAGGTCGAATGATACAAACAGACCTAAAATTGCACCCAATAACAACGCATTGGTGCCTGACATACCGTTCAACCAGTCCGTTAAACCTTGGTTTAAGAACGCAACAGGTTTACCGATAACAAACAGCATCAAGCTACCCGCTACCAAAGTACCAATCACAGGGTAAAGGTAGAAAGTAAGGAAACCGTTAAATGCAGGGCCTAAGCGAACATGCTCTTTTACCCAACGCATTACGTAACCCGCAATCAAACCACCAACAACACCGCCTAGGAAACCAGAACCAATGATGTTTGCGGCAATACCCGCAGCAAAACCAGGACCAAGTGCCGGTTTGTCGGCTAATGAGTATGCTGTGTAAGCTGCCAGTACTGGCACCATTAATGTACCTAATAGGCCGCCACCTAATTTACGATACATCCACAGCCAAGAATCTTTTGTTGCGTAAAGCTCTTGCAGGTCAAAAATTTGCGCGATAAGAACAGCAACCGCAAGAACAGTACCACCAGCAACGATAAGAGGAACTGCGTAAGAAATACCAGAAAGCAGCGCTTGTTTAAGCTCAGTTTTCAGTGGCAGTTTTTTCGGTTTGTCATCAGTAGCCACTGTGCGTTCTGCACCGTTACCTTTTTTCGACTCTTCAATCGCTTCATTTAGAATGCGTTCACCGTGTTTAATCGGTTCTGCAACTGGCGTTTCAACACGAGGGATTCCGTTAAAACGATCCACTTCTTTAATCGCGACTTCAGCAGCAAAAACACACGCCACAGCATTGTTTAATTGCTCAGCCGTCAAACGATCTTCAATGCCATTTGCGCCCTGCTTTTCAACATGAACCTTGTAGCCAAGCTTTTTGCCCGCTTTTTCAAGGTATTCTGCAGCCATATAGGTGTGAGCAATGCCTGCAGGGCAAGCAGTAACACATACAATTGTCGGCGCATTTGTATCTAAGTTGTCTTGTTTTTCTTCTTGCTGATTATCGCCATCAAGAAGCGCGAAGATTTCATCAGCGGTTGTTGCTTTTAATACTGCTTCACGAACATCGTCATCAACCAATGTGGTTGTCAGTTCGGTCAGCAGGTGCATGTGGGTAGAACCCGCTTCTGCATTTGGAATGGCAATTAGGAAGATAAGATTCACATCTTCGTCTTCATCTAGGCCTTTCCATTTCATGTCTTCTTTCAATGTTGCAACAGCGAAACCAGCTTCTTTAACCGCGTCAGTCTTGCCGTGCGGTACTGCTAGGCCTTCGCCAAGCGCTGTCGGGCCTTGCTCTTCACGAGCAAATACTGCATCAAGATACTCTTGTTTGTTGTGCAGTTTGCCTTGCTGATTCAGTTGGTCAGCAAGTGCGTAAATCGCTTCTTCTCGACTGCTAAACGTAGTTTGCAGATTTACGAGCGACTTATTCGTTAGAGTAGTAAGTTTCATAACCTTTGTCCCATAGTCACGGATTAGTACGACAGTCGTCCCTGTCGACGAGATGAATAATACAACTTCAAGACATTTAATCCGTGATCACGATCTCATCAATACATATTTGTATTTAATTTGTATTTAAACTGTATTGGTAAATCCTTTAAGAAAGCTTGTTATGTATCGTTTAATTTGTATTATATGTACTACAAAACACCGATACGATGCTCACACTAACCTTTAAAGCAAAGCTTATATAGAGCAAATTTACGTATTTAAGGTACAGGTTGTTAATCAAAGTCTAGTTGTCCTAGCGCACAAATGAGGCAAAAATGGCAAGACTCCCTATGTATCGCCAAATCGCCGATGCAATAAGAGAAAAGATCAGTTCTGGAGAATATAAAGTTGGAGAAGCACTCCCAACGGAAGCGCAATTGCGTGAAGTATTCTCGGTAAGCCGCGTAACGGTTAGGCAAGCACTGAAACTACTGATCGAAAACGATGAGCTTGAAAGCGTTCAAGGCAGCGGCACTTACGTAAAAGAGAACAAGATCAATTACGACATCTACAAACAGTCGAGCTTTCAAGAAAAGTGGGCGCATTTGGATGTGGTTACACACAGTGAAGTTCTGGCCTTTGAAATGAAGCCCTGTTCTTTGGCGATGTCTGAACATCTAGATATTAAAGAAGGCGAATTAGTTTTCTACGTAAAGCGTGTTCGCTTCATAGACAACAATCCAATCACGGTTGAAGAAACTTGGTTACCTGTTGCTCTATTCCCAGATCTCACCTATCAAGTGATGCAGACATCAAAATACGACTTTATTGAGAACACCAAAGGCATGGTGATTGATCGAAGTGAGCAGGAATTGGTACCGATTCTTCCGCCTGAAGACGTTGCTAAACAGTTAGGTATTGACCCTGCTCAACCGATTATTGAAAAACGTACTCGTGGTTACCTAGCTAACAACACAGTATTTGAATACAGCCGCAACTACTTCACATCTAACGATTACCGATTCACTTTGGTCGCCAGACGCCAGAGATAATGCTCATCAGCGAGTTTCGATAATAGCAAAATGACCAACACAGAGAGCGCCTTGTTCTCTGTGTTTCTATGCTGTTAACTCAATCATAAAACCAACTTTCCTACCCAAATATTCCTAAACCAATATCAAGTAACCTCACGAAAGATCATTCACATTCATTTAAATACTGTTCTGGCGCTTTGACCATAAACTAAGCGCCAAATTACAAGAACAACAGTCGACAGGAATGCAGATGAATACCAAACAACTTGAGGACGCTGTAAGTGAAGTGAGCTTATTCAATCAGCACCTCCACTTAATCCAATCCGTGCATACCATTCCGACCCCAAAAATGAATTGGGAGTCGATTGCGATGGAACCTGCGCCGACAATGCCAACGGTTCGATTCGATCACTGTCTACTCATCAGACTAACACTTAGTTCGTCGTGTTAAATCACTTTATATACAAAACCATTATGTCGAAACACACTATCTCACGAACATCGCACCCATTAGCAAATACAATTTCATACACACGATTCCTACCAAAGCTACCTTTAGTTCTAATCGCTTTCTCTATGCCCCTATTCGCAGAAGAAGTTGAAGAAGTGGTACTCGAGGACGAAGTCGTATTAAATGAAGGTTCTGAGTTAAACGAAGAAGCTGAAGAATCGCCTTATTATAACTTGTGTTTTAGCGCTTACTTATGGGAAGTAAGTAGGCGTTAAACATAAGTAATCTTTAAATGTAAGTAAGCTTAAAAGCTAAGATTCTCACCTCTTTACTCCGATAAATACCCACTTCGTTACACGTTTCCTTCCAAAGTACAAAAAATACTCGCGATTTATAAAATAACACCACCATATGCAAATAGAACAACCAAAGGTGATCCAAGTTATATTCTAACAAGCCACAAAATTTGTTTATTAACATCTAAACAACAGTAGTTATTCACGATTTACAACCACAATTAACATCGAAAAAAATGTTTGTCTTAGATCATATCAACCTCAACTATGCCTCGTGCCACAGTGCAGTTTTCTGTACATTCATTGTCATATTCTGAAACACTTTCTTATATTTTTTAAACTTTGTGGAGATTTCTATGTTAGAGCTCTTGATCGGATTAGTGATTACTATTGCTGTTGGTTACTTTATTGTAAAAGGCTATAAAGCGGCGGGTGTATTACTAACTGCTGGCCTTGCCCTACTTCTTATCACCGGCCTTATTGGTCACACAGTCTTACCAGCTAAGGTAGCTTCAACAGGTAACATGGTTACCGACTCACTAGAATTTGTTAAATACATGCTTCAGTACCGCGGGGGCGGCCTAGGCATGCAAATCATGCTTCTTTGTGGTTTTGCTTCTTACATGACGCACATTGGTGCTAACAACGTGGTAGTGAAACAGTTCTCTAAACCGCTTGCTGCGATCAAATCTCCCTATGTACTTCTTGTTGCGGCTTACATCGTAGCGTGTCTGATGTCTCTAGCAGTAAGTTCTGCAACGGGTCTTGGTGTGCTATTGATGGCAACCCTATTCCCAATGATGACGGCAATGGGTATTTCTCGCCCAGCGGCAGTTGCAGTTTGTGCGTCACCTGCAGCCATCATTCTTTCACCAACGTCTGGTGATGTGGTTATCGCGGCAGAAAAATCAGGCATGTCTCTTGATGTGTTTGCTGTTCAAACGGTACTGCCTGTTTCTATCTGTGCGATCATCGTGATGGCGGGTGCGGCTTTCTTCTGGAACAAATACCTAGATAAGAAAGAAAACACACCAATGGAAAAAGTAGACGTTTCTGAAATCGAAACAACGGCGCCGGCTTTCTACGCTGCACTTCCATTCCTACCTATCATCGGCGTTTTCCTATTCAACGGTCGTACGATTCCAGGGCTTTCACTTGATATCTACACTATTGTGGTAGGTTCTATCTTCGTAGGCGCAGTTATCGATTACGTTGTTAAGAAGTTTGACGGCGAGAAAACACTAGAAGATCTAGACTCTTGCTACCAAGGCATGGCTGACGCGTTCAAAGGCGTGGTAATGCTGTTGGTTGCGGCGGGCGTATTTGCTCAAGGTCTAATGTCTATCGGTGCAATTGATAACCTAATCGGTCTTGCCGAATCTGCAGGCGCAGGCGGCATCGCATTGATGCTTATCCTCACAGGTCTAACGGTTGCTGCGGCAATTGCGACAGGTTCAGGTAATGCACCTTTCTATGCATTCGTAGAACTGGCTCCATCATTAGCGGCGAAAATGGGCTTGAACCCAGCGTTCCTAATCATCCCAATGCTTCAAGCATCGAACCTAGGTCGTACAATTTCACCAGTATCTGGCGTAATCGTAGCGACTTCTGGTATGGGTAAAATCAGCCCATTTGAAGTCGTAAAACGTACGTCTGTACCCGTAATCTGTGGTCTTATTACGGTTATCTTCGGTACGCTTGTATTGGTTCCAATGTCGGCGTAAGCCTTAAGTTTCTAATCTCAAAGAACGAAGAACAAACGAACACCAATACTGAATATAAAATGCGTAAACAAAAAGGCGCTGAACTTAATAAGTTCAGCGCCTTTTTTAATGTCACTTTCTCAACATCGTTAAAACTATCGAGACATGTACAAAATGTATAAACAGTCAGGCTTGAAATAGTGTTATCTCAAAGGAACAAGCCCTACTTCATTTCACCATAGCGTTCTAGATACAGAACCGTTGCAGCGGTACGGGAAGGCACTTGCAGCTTTTTCAACAAGCTTTTCATATGTACCTTAACTGTCGATTCAGAAATAAACAGGTGATCGGCGATCTGCTTATTACGGTAACCTTTCGCGACTTCTTGAAGGATCTGCATTTCACGTTCAGTCAGTTGTTCGAAGATATCATTGCGGCTTCCAGCATCATTTAGGTAACGAGCAACCACACTGCTGTAAGCCTTGTCACCGCTGTGTGCTTGCTTAAGCAGTTCAATTAACTCATCGGGTTCAGTGTCTTTCAACAAGTAGCCATCAGCGCCTGCTTTTACAATCGCTTCAATGTCTGCAGGGCTATCAGAAACCGTTAGAATAACAATGTTTGCGCTAGAACCGTCAGTGCGAAGTGCTTTCAAGGTATCTAAACCAGACATGCCCTTCATATTGAGATCCAAAAGGATCAAATCAGGTTCTTCTTCATGAGCAAGAGCAACCGCTTCAGTGCCGTTACTTGCTTCTGCAATCACTTCGAATTCGTCTTCAAAGCTCAGTAATTGGCTTATACCTCTGCGCATCAATGGATGATCATCAACCAGCATTACTTTACAAATCGTCAACTTTAACTTCCTTCAAACTTTTATATTTCAATATGACTGTACAGCCTTCACCTTGCGCCGCTTCAATCGTCAAGTCGCCATTCAGTCTTGCCGCACGCTCCTGCATAATGCTCATCCCGTAGTGGTTCACCTTGGAACTACTTGAGTCAAAGCCATCTCCATTATCTTTTATCACGACTAATACTTCACCGTCCTCATCGATACAGCATACATCTATCAAGTCGGCATTGGCGTGTTTTATTGCATTTATTGTTGCTTCACGAATCAATTGAAGCAAGTGAACCTGACTATGCGCATCAAGCTCGATCGATGAGAGATTATTAGTGAGGTTAATCTTCGCATCGGTTCTCTCGCTGAGCGCCTCAAGCATGGTACTTAAGGCGTCTCCAAAGTTGCCCTCTTTAATGGTCAACCTAAATGTGGTGAGTAGCTCTCTTAACTGGGTATAAGCGTCGGCTAAGCCGTTTCCGATCTCAGACGCGATTTGTTCAGATTGCTCTCGGTGCTGTTGCTCTGGCAGTTTGCCAATCACACGCTTTAATAGTGTAACTTGAATTTTCAAGTACGACAGTGATTGAGCCAATGAATCGTGGAGTTCACGTGCAATCGTGGCACGCTCTTCCATGATAATAAGCTGTTCAGCTTTCTTTTGAGCACGATTGTAGTAGATCGCTCTCGATAGCAGTTGAATGAAGCTTTCGATCAGAGCTTTAGTTGAGTGCCCGTGGTGATATGAACAGTATAAATAGCCGAGAATAAGTTCGTTATCGTCGAGTTTCATCTCAAACTTTTCGTAGTCTAAATTCGAATCGTAACCTTCATCCATAATCAATGAACGGCCTGAGTTATCGACAATCTCGAGCCTCAGTGATCCAATCCCTTCCAAGCTCACGAGATGCTGCAAGATAGCTCGGAAGTTTTCAGGAGCAATACGCGTCACCGTGAGCTCTTGTGACGAGTTATAAAGTGCCTGCAGCGACTGGTTCGCATTTTGCAACTCAATCGTCTTTGCATCCACCACATCTTCAAGGTTTCGATAAAGCACGCCTAAATCTTTGGCCATCGAGTTGAAGGTTTTGGTCAAAATGCCCATTTCGTTGTTACTGGTCACCTTGAGTTCTACCTCGAAGTCGCTGTTTTTGATTCTTTGGCTCGCACCGACAAGAGCATGTAGCGGTTTAACAACCTGTTTACGTACAAAGTGAACAACAAAAAGAGATATGACCAGAATCCCACCAAGGCCGATACCACCAGCCCACGCTAACTTTATTAACTTGTCTTCAGAGAACTCTTGCAGCTTATAAACGAAGCCATCGATTTCAGCCACGAAGTTTTCAACCAACACGAGATAGTGATCGCGCTCTTCGCTATTCAAGACCTGTTTTAGCTCATGCCAACGGCCGATAATTAAATAGTAATCTTCTGTGATGTCTGTCGGAACATTCCAACTGACCAAATTGGTCATGGATGGCGAGTAAAGAGAACTTTCGAATTCACGAATATGAGATTCATAATCGACAGATTCTATTTGAATATCATGGGCTAAACGGTAGCTTTGCATTCGCATTGAACCGGCCACGTTAACCGCTTCCGCATCATTCAAACTTGAAGCCAAAGTAAAGATGGCAAAGCCAGTCGTAGCAACCGACAACAGCAGTATAGAGAGCAAAGATTTTGCTATCGTACTTGTTACAGATGAAACCGGTTTTATAAGCAAAAGTGCCTTCCTATTGATAAATGACTTGCCAGCGATATCGTATTGTCACACATCAAAAATCATAGCTCCATTCAATATGTGATCACTCGCTCCGTAATTTATTGATCTAAGACAATATATGCCCCCAATTAGCCCTTAGGGGGTATTTATACAATTGTTTCTAAAACTACACTACTTGTGAGGACTCATTACAAGATATTAATAGAATAATGACCTACAATTACAACATCTTAGTAACATCTATAGGTATCTAGTGGTAGATCTATCAAAACGCCGTCTTTTTTCAAGACGAAAAGTTGACTCAAGCCAGATTCGTTTGCCTTGGATTGACAGCCTAGAAAGCTTTACAGATGACTGTACTCGCTGCGGTAAATGCATCGAGAGTTGTGAGACTAAGATAATCATTGTAGGCGATGGTGGTTTTCCCACTGTAGATTTCTCTATTGATGAGTGTACGTTCTGCTATCAATGTGCAGATGTTTGTCCCGAACCCATTTTTAAGCCAAAGCAAGGAGAGCCTTGGCAAGCAAAAGCACAAATCTCTGATAAGTGTTTAGCGCAACAAAATGTTGAATGCCGAAGCTGTGGTGACATGTGTGAACCTATGGCCATTCAATTTGAACTTAGAGCAGGCAGTGTTGCTCTACCAAAAATCGAGTTAGATGAGTGTAGCGGTTGTGGGGCCTGCGTAGCAATTTGCCCTACTTCGGCTATTCTTGTGAGTAATGCATAAAACAAAAATAACGAGAGCAATTTATGGCACTAAATGAAGTGCATATATCAAGTTTAGTCGTGCATGTGAGCCCAGAGCATCTAGACGAGATCAAAGCACAAATCGAGCAATTCGATAATGCAGAGATTTACGGCAGCAGCCCTGAAGGCAAAATCATCGTGGTCCTAGAAACCGAGAACCAAGGTTTTGTAACGGACACCATCGAAGAAATTAATAATATTACGAACGTTTTAGGGACAGCTTTGGTTTATCACCAAATCGAGACTGGACTGGACGAAACGGATTTAGAAACTGGAAGCAACAATTCTCAACTTGAGGGTGAAGTATGAAAATGACAAGACGTGCGTTTGTGAAAGCAAACGCAGCTGCATCAGCGGCAGCCGTTGCAGGTGTAACTCTACCGGCAACAGCAACCAACCTGATTGCTAGCTCTGATCAAACAAAAATCACGTGGGATAAAGCGCCTTGTCGTTTTTGTGGTACGGGCTGTTCAGTACTAGTAGGTACTCAAAACGGTAAAGTGGTTGCGACTCAAGGCGATCCAGAAGCTCCTGTAAACAAAGGCCTTAACTGTATTAAAGGCTACTTCCTTTCAAAAATCATGTACGGTAAAGACCGTCTTGAGACTCCTCTACTTCGCATGAAAGACGGTGAGTTCCATAAAGATGGTGATTTCGCACCCGTATCTTGGGACAAAGCGTTCGACGTGATGGCTGAGAAATGGAAAGCTTCACTGAAGAAGAACGGTCCAACAGGTGTTGGTATGTTCGGTTCAGGCCAATGGACAGTAATGGAAGGCTACGCAGCCGTTAAGATGATGAAAGCGGGTTTCCGTTCAAACAACATAGATCCAAACGCTCGTCACTGTATGGCTTCTGCTGTAGTAGGCTTCATGCGCACTTTCGGTATTGATGAGCCAATGGGTTGTTACGATGACTTTGAACACGCAGACGCATTCGTACTGTGGGGTTCAAACATGGCAGAAATGCACCCAGTACTATGGACTCGTATTACAGACCGTCGTCTAAGCCACCCACACGTTAAAGTAAACGTACTGTCTACTTACTACCACCGTTCTTTCGAGCTTGCAGACACGGGTTACATCTTCAACCCTCAGTCTGACCTTGCGATCGCAAACTTCATCGCAAACTACATCATCCAAAACGATGCGGTTAACTGGGACTTCGTGAACAAGCACACGAACTTCAAGCAAGCAACGACAGACATCGGTTACGGTCTGCGTGACGATGATCCACTACAGAAAGCAGCCGCAAACCCTAACTCAGGCGAAATGACTGCTATCTCTTTCGAAGACTACAAAGCGTCTGTTGCTGAATACACAGTTGAGAAAGCGTCTGAAATGTCAGGTGTATCTCAAGAAGACCTTATCAAGCTGGCTAAGCAATATGCCGATCCAAACATCAAAGTAATGTCACTTTGGACTATGGGTATGAACCAACATACTCGTGGCGTATGGATGAACAGCCTTGTGTACAACATCCACCTTCTTACAGGTAAGATTTCTACTCCAGGTAACAGCCCATTCTCACTAACTGGCCAACCGTCAGCGTGTGGTACAGCGCGTGAAGTTGGTACATTCGCTCACCGTTTACCTGCCGATATGGTGGTTGCTAACCCTAAACACCGTAAAATTGCAGAAGATATCTGGAAACTTCCAGAAGGCACCATTCCACCGGTACCCGGCGCTCACGCTGTTCTTCAAGACCGTATGTTGAAAGACGGTAAAATCAACGCTTACTGGGTAATGTGTAACAACAACATGCAAGCGGGTCCAAACATCAACACTGAACGTCTGCCAGGTTACCGTAACCCAGATAACTTCATTGTATGTTCTGACCCGTACCCAACGGCAACAGCTCAAGCGGCTGACCTCATCCTTCCAACAGCAATGTGGATTGAGAAAGAAGGCGCTTACGGTAACGCAGAGCGTCGTACACAAGCATGGTACCAACAAGTGAAAACTGTAGGTGAAGCTAAGTCTGACCTATGGCAAATCATGGAATTCTCTAAGCGCTTCACTATTGAAGAAGTTTGGGGTGAAGAACTGGTTGCGAAAATGCCTGAGTACCGTGGCAAAACCATGTACGACGTGCTTTACAAAAACGGCAACGTTGATGCATTCCCACTGTCTGAAGCTCAAGAGCTTAACGACGATGCACAAGCTCAAGGTTTCTACGTTCAAAAAGGTCTATTCGAAGAATACGCAGCCTTTGGTCGCGGCCACGGTCACGATTTAGCACCATACGATCGCTACCACCAAGTTCGTGGTCTACGTTGGCCTGTTGTTGACGGTAAAGAGACACTATGGCGCTTTAAAGAAGGTTCAGATCCATATGCTAAGAAAGGTTCTGATTGGGACTTCTACGGCAAACCAGATGGTAAAGCACTGATCATCAATGCACCATACGAAGCGCCACCTGAAGTACCAAACGATGAATACGATATGTGGCTATGTACAGGTCGTGTTCTTGAGCACTGGCACACAGGTACTATGACTCGTCGTGTACCAGAACTTTACAAAGCAGTACCGGATGCACTTTGTTACATCCACCCTGCTGATGCTAAAGCTCGTGGTCTTCGCCGTGGTGATGAAGTTCTTATCGAAAACAAACGTGGTGAAGTACGCGTTCGTGTTGAAACTCGTGGTCGTAACCGTCCACCACAAGGCTTGGTATTCGTACCATTCTTTGATGCAAGAATTCTGATCAACAAGTTGATCTTGGATGCAACGGATCCTCTATCTAAACAGACGGATTACAAGAAGTGTCCAGTTAAGATCACTAAGGTCGCTTAAGGACAATATGTTCTTACCACTTAGCTCGTAGATCTGACGTTTTTAATATTGCGACTGCTTTTTTCGTTACTTTTTGAAAGAAGTAGTCCACTCAAAGAATTAGCCTTTAGGCGGAGAAATTAACCATGAAAAAACTGATTACTGCCCTACTATCAGCTGGTCTTTTGCTAGCTGGTGCAGTTCAAGCTGAAGCTGAACTGGATAACCCAGGCGGCATTGGTGGCGTAGAATCTCTACGTGGTGCAAGTGAACTTGAAGCAACTCGCGCAGCAGATGACTTCAAAAAGTTCCCTCGTGACCAAGTACTTGAGAGTGACTACGTATACCAACCACCTCTAGTGCCTCATACTATTCGTAGCTATGAAGTTTCTCTTAACGCTAACAAGTGTCTTTCTTGCCACAGCTGGAAAAACGCAAAAGAAATGGGTGCTACTAAAGTGAGTGTAACTCACTACATGAACCGTGAAGATGCGGTACTTGCAGACGTATCACCTCGTCGTTACTTCTGTCTACAGTGTCACGTACCTCAAGCTAATGCTAAGCCACTAGTTGAGAACGAGTTCAAACCTGTAGATTCACTGCGTTAATCGTAGCCGGACTGTAAGAGAGGCTATATATGATAAAATTACTTAAAGCGTTTTGGAAAAGACTTGCGACACCAAGCAAAGCAGCCGTAGGCGTTGTTTTGTTCTTGGGTTTCTCGGGTGGTCTTTTGTTCTGGGGTGCATTCAACACGGGTATGGAGGCAACCAACACGGAAGAATTCTGTTCTGGCTGTCACGCACCTATCGTTGCTGAAATCCAAGAGACAATTCACTACTCTAACCGTTCTGGTGTTCGTGCTATCTGTTCAGACTGTCACGTTCCTCATGAATGGACAGATAAAATTGTTCGTAAGGTTCAAGCATCTAAAGAGCTATACGCACACTTTATTGCGAAAACCATCAATACTGAAGAAAAGTTCAAAGCACGTCGTGCTCACCTAGCGGAACGCGAATGGGCTCGATTGAAGAAGAACGATTCACTTGAGTGTCGTAACTGTCACCAGTTCGATTACATGGACTTCTCAGAGCAGAGCCCCCGTAGTGCGAAACAACACTCGACTGCGCTAGCTTCTGGTGAAAAAACGTGTGTAGACTGTCACAAAGGTATTGCACACAAACTACCAGACATGCACGGCGTTGAAGGCTGGCAATAAGGAGCGATTGAATGAGTACTTTAGAAAGCGTAATTTGGCACATCCTAGGTTACAGCGCTATGCCAGTTATCATTCTTGGTGGCTTTGCAGCTGTTGCAGCCGTATCTCTTTGGATTTTATCTATGGGTAAAGACAAAGAAATCGATTAACAATCGAGATTCCATCAACTTCTACCAGATAATTCTGATATGAGTTGATACGAAAAAGCCACTGATTTCAGTGGCTTTTTTATTATCTGACGTTGTGTATCTTTATAATTGAATGTGACTTAACGCCCTAAGCTTCGTTTTCTGGCGCTTCGTTTTCTGGCGCTTCTTTCTCTGCGGTCTCTTTATCAACCTGCTCTTGATCGACAATCGGCAGCACCTGTTTTACATAGTTGCCTGGCGCTTTGCCAATCACAGGATTAAGCTCTGAGCCTTGATTGAAAGGTTCGATTTTTTCGTCAGTTTCAAAACCTTGTAGCCACTGATTCCAGTGTGTCCACCAAGACCCCTCATTATGAGTCGCATTAGTTAGCCACTCATCCGCCGAGTCGTCTAGGTTGTCATTCAGCCAGAACCCGTACTTCTTCTTATCTGGATGGTTAACAATACCCGCGATATGACCAGATTCACCAAGCACGAACGTCTTGTTGCCACCGGTATTCAAGGCACCACGGTAAGTCCCCTGCCAAAGCGCGATATGATCTTCTTTCGCTGAAATGAAGTAGCTTGGTATTTTTATCTTATTGAGATCAATCCAGACACCGCCTACTTTCACGCCTTTGTCTTGAACAAGTTTATTCTCAAGGTAAAGCTCACGCAGCAAGAAATTATGGCATTTAGCTGCAACGTTAGTGCTGTCACTGTTCCAGTACAACAGATCAAACTCCATTGGGCTGCTGCCTTTTAGGTAGTTATCAATGTAGTAGTTCCAGTACAGGCTGTTTTCACGAAGCAAACTGAATGTCACGCTTAATGAACGACCATCCATGAATCCTTTAGCATCGTTCTGTTTCTCAATGGCGTTAATGATCGTTTCATTGATATATGCGCCAACCTCTCCCGGCTGAGAGAAGTCTAATAGAGTCGTAAAAAAGGTCGCAGTTTTAATGCGTTTCTTCATTCTTTTAGCAGCATAGTAAGCGACCGTTGAAGCGAGAACAGTACCACCAATGCAGTAACCTGCAGCATTGATTTGCTCTTTACCCGTGATATCTTCAATTGCCGTCACGGCTTTCGCTACGCCTTCCGTGACATAGTCACCGAACTCTAAGTCTTTTTGCGCTTCACCTGGGTTGCGCCAAGACATCATGAAGACGCTGTGCCCTTGCTCAAGCAACCAACGAACCATTGAGTTCTTTTCACGAAGGTCGAGAATGTAGTACTTATTGATGAATGGAGGAACGATCAACAAAGGCGTGGCGTTCACCTGAGGTGTTTTTGGGTAGTATTGAATAAGCTCGAACAGATCATTTTGAAAAACGACATCACCTTCCGTGTTCGCAACATCAACACCTAATCGGAAGGCATTATTGTTGGTCATACGGATCTTGAGGATATCCGCGCTCGCTTCAACGTCAGCTTGTAGCTGCTCTAGCCCATCTAGCAAGTTCTCACCATTGCGCTCAAGCGTTAGCTTCATCAACTCTGGGTTAGTCGCAATGAAGTTACTAGGAGAAAGAGCATTGATAGCCTGACGTGAAAAGAACGCCACACGTTCCTTGGTTTTCTCGTCTATGCCTTCGATTGAATTAATGGTGTCTATATAGCTTTTGCTGAATAACAAATAAGACTGCTTGATAAAGCTGTAAAACGGGTCATTTTTCCACGCTTCATCAATAAAGCGTTTATCACTGCGCTCTTCAGTAATGACGCTTTCGGTATTACCCATCAGTGCGGCATTTTGCCAAATCTTAAGTTGCTGTTCCCACCACTGGGATTGTAACTGAAGGAGAACGGCGGGTTGGTTAGCGGCTTGCTCGAAGATTTTTGACGCATCATCAAAATTCAACTCTTGCATCGCTTGATTTAGGGGAGATTGCGCGGCTTCCTTGTTTTGTTCAAAGTTTTCCCACCATTGCTGGTTTGTTTGTTGAAGTTTAACAAGGTAGTCCGAAAAGAAGTGTTGAAACATAACATGACTCCAATAATCGGAAAATCGCCACCGAGCCTCACAGTAAACACTGTGCTGACTCGATGGCGATTTTATTTATGCAGGTGTAACTGTTTTCAAGTTTTCAGTTGTTAGTGTTTCAACATCTTCTTTGAACTCTTTTGCAGCAGCTTGCATTTTTGAGCTATCACTCATCATCTGTTGAGACAATTGAGTTAGCGCTGCTAGTTGCTGGCTGTTGAACGCCGTTAGGCTAGTCACGTCTTTGATTTCAGTCACTGCTTTCATTTGCGCAAGACCCATGTTCGTGTAAGTCTGCATTGCATTCATTTGCAGTTCTGTCATCGTTTGGACGTTCTTTGCAACCAACTTGTTGAACTTTAAGTACGGTTCAAATTGCTTTTCAGTTTGGTCAGTAATTGTTTTGAAAATATCCGTGTACATAAGTAACTCCTGATGAATACATAGTTTAATAAATTTGTGTCACTATCGTTTCAGCCAACGCTCATCGATTAACTCGCGATGCTTTGAAAAGCTGATCCGATATTTAAGCTTGCTACCGATATATCAGGCTCTAACCTTCAATACCTTTTAGCAAAACAGCGGTTCCCATTCCCCCACCCACACAGAGTGAAGCAACGCCATAAGTCGTTTTCTGTTCAAGCATTTCATGGATGAGTGAAACAATAATTCGATTGCCTGAAGCACCTAAAGGATGGCCAAGCGCGATTGCACCACCATTCACATTGACCTTTGGCTTGAACTCATCAAGCGGTAAGTCATGCTGCTCTGACAATTGGTACATTACGCCAAGAGCTTGTGCTGCAAACGCTTCATTCAATTCAAACAAATCTACTTCTTCTAGAGTGAGATTCGCCTTATCAAGCGTTTTAGAAACGGCTTCTACTGGGCCTAAACCCATAATCTTTGGATCTAATCCAGACTGTGCGTAGCTCGTTAGCTCTACCAGTGGTGTCAGTCCGTATTTCGCTACTGCACTCTCTGAGGCTAAGATGATTGCACTCGCGCCATCATTGATGCCCGAAGCGTTACCTGCCGTAACAGACCCTTCACGGTCAAAAGCTGGACGAAGCTTTTGCAGACCTTCGAATGTCGCGTCTGACTTCGGATACTCATCGGTATCAAAAGTGACGGTTTGTCTGCGCTGCTTAACTTCTACAGGCACGATTTGCTCGTTAAACTTACCCGCCTCAATCGCAGCAACGGCTTTTTGTTGGCTTTCTAAGGCATAGTTATCTTGAGCTAGGCGCGAAATATTCAACGTGTTCGCGATATTTTCAGCGGTCATGCCCATGTGGTAATGATTAAACGCATCGGTTAAGCCATCACCAACCAGTAAGTCTTTCATTGAGATGTCACCCATTTTGTGACCATTACGAACGCTCGCTGGTACCACAAAAGGAATTTGTGACATCACTTCAACGCCAGCAGCAATAACCACTTCAGCATCTTGTGCTTTGATGTGCGCCGCTGCGTCCATCACTGATTTCATTCCGCTGCCGCAAATCATGTTCACGCCGTATGCTGGTGTTTCCTCAGGAAGCCCTGCATAGATGGAAGCCTGACGAGCAACCCCCATGCCTTGACCTGCCGAAATCACGTTGCCGACGATTACTTCATCAATCGCATCTAACGAAAGATCGACAGACTCAAGTGCACCTTTGATCGCAACGCCAGCCAGTTCACCCGCAGATACGTTTTTTAGCGACCCGGTAAATGCACCAATAGGAGTGCGCTTAGCCGCAACAATAAATACTTTTTCCATCATTCCAACCCCTTCAGTTTCGCCAATTACTGCATGTACAAGCCGCCATTCACAGACAATGTTTCGCCTGTAATGTACGCGCCAGATTCACTCGCTAAAAAGCCCACTGCGTCTGCAATTTCAACAGGTGTTGCTAAGCGTTTCATCGGAATTTGGTTCTTGATTGAATCCAGTACTTCAGGCTTCATTTGCTCAACCATAGGAGTTGCTGTGTAGCCAGGGGCAATCACGTTCACGGTTACGCCGCTACGAGCGCCTTCTGCAGCCAAAGCTTTAGAAAAACCAATCATTCCAGCTTTCGCTGCTGAGTAGTTAGTCTGTCCAAATTGACCTTTAAGACCATTGACGGAAGAGATGTTGATGACACGGCAGTTACCCTTTTCACACATAGGAGCGAACAAAGGTTGAGTCACGTTGAACAAACTGTTTAAGTTCGTTTCAATCACATCTTTCCACGCTTCGGCATCCATCTTTTTAAAGACGCTATCACGTGTAATACCTGCGTTATTGACCAGCACATCCACCGTGCCTTCTTCTTCTAACAACTTGCTTAAGCTCAGCGCACATTCCGCAGTATTGGTAACATCTAATTCAAACAATCTCACTTGATCTTCGGTGAATTGTTTTTCGTTAAACCAATCCAAGGCACATTGGTAATTTCCAGTAAAATAAGTCGCGATAACACGATAGCCGTCTGCAACTAATTTAGAGGAAATTGCTGAGCCGATACCGCCTTTTGACCCTGTAATTAAAGCAAGCTTTTTCATTAATGGTTCCATCCCTTACAAGCAATTAAATAACAATGATGTTAATAAGATAATGTCTTAGTTGATAATTAAACTTTACGTTTTGCTTTAATTAAACCCTACAACTCAAAATCAAAAATTATTATTACAAATATAAAATATTTTCGTATTATGATTAAAAACTAGACTTGCATCCCAAAACCAATGAAATGTTACAATTATGTAAATCAACGCAAGACTCTGATATTAATAAGGTTTGTTTAATTTTACTTTTATCACCAAGCAGATAAGCCTTTGTAAATACGAGATAAATCTATATCTCTCAGCTTGTTTCAAGAATAATGCAATGTGGGAATTTGAAATGATTGATCACGAGAATAATAACAAAACTCTTATTAGCCATTAATAAATGGTTCCTAATTATTCTATATAACCTTCGATATAATTAACGTTCTAAATGGGAAAGATGAACATTATGGATAGACAAAAAAGCCCACTCAACCTATGAGTGGGCTTTAGTAAATAGCATTATTAAATAGAGCGTGGGATCTTACTTCGTAAATATTTCATTTGTATTTACATCAAGATAAATTTTGTTTTCAAGGGACAACCCACCACAATAAATAAAATAGACATCTCGATTGCTGTACTTAACAGATTTCACCCATCCGCCTAATTCTTCAAAATCACTTGGGGCACACTCCCCCTCAGAGATCAGTTTAGCCACCGAATTACGGAATTTCTCTTGATGGATCTTGAGATCATCAGACTTAACCAAATAGGAATCCAATA
Organism: Vibrio sp. 10N.286.48.C11; assembly: GCF_041469805.1. Classification (NCBI taxonomy): domain Bacteria; kingdom Pseudomonadati; phylum Pseudomonadota; class Gammaproteobacteria; order Vibrionales; family Vibrionaceae; genus Vibrio; species Vibrio sp. 10N.286.48.C11. Next base: position 34,419 of record NZ_JBFRLK010000019.1, read on the forward strand.
TCTCTTTGCTTTCTTTTTCCGAAATAATGACTTCATCATTCGATAAGCCTGACATAGAGACCCATTCCGCCGTCTGTGGGCCGCCATCTTTAAGGACAATATAGTCTGAGATACGAGCCCATTCTCCCTGTTTCTCGAGTACCTCCACCTTTTCCCCTTTGTAGAGGTAATCCGTTATCAAGCCATCAATTTCAGGTTGCTCGACCACTTCAAGCTTTCTCTCCAAAACGTAAAATTCCGTCTGCTCGGGTTCAGGCTGAAGATCCATGATGGGTACAAGCTCAGATTCAGATTGCTCGGTAGCTTCTAACGCCGGCTCTTCCGTTTTCTCTTGTGGGATTGGGTCTTTATTCATGACCAAGAAGTAGTATGCCGCTCCTCCCCCTCCGCCCAATATCAACAACACAAGTAAAGCGATCAGCGCTTTTTTCATCAAATCCACCAGCTCTTCCGTTATAGGTATGTCTCAAGTGTACATCAACTCATGCTGCTGCTCATCTATACTCTCAATAGAGCGCACGGTAAGTAGAGGAAAGTCATGAGTTTTTGGGGGAAAGTTATCATTGTAAGCGCAACTTTTAGTGCCAATGTCGCTCTAGCGAATCATTGTGACCGTGAAAACTGGCATACACTGTTGGATCGTCAGCTCTCTTTTGAAGGTCGCTATAATCAGTACACCAAAGAGTTCAACCAAGTTCTTTCAACCTATGAGTCACAGACATTGTTATCTAAACACTTTAATGAAAAGCAGATCATTGAGCTTTGGGCAAAGTACGAAGAAAGGTTTAATGTGCAGCTCAATAGTCATATGAATACCGCGTATGACGTCTCTGAGGTTTTGTTGCAACAGGCGTATGTTGTGTCTAGTGAACTTGAAGGCGCTGACTCTCTAGTGTATTCATGGCAAGCCGTCGCCAAACACTGCACCAAAGCAAAACTCCCGCGCCAGGCAGAAAGCGCAAAGGTGCACGTACAAAGCTCACAATCACTCTCCCGAGATCTCCATACACTCAGTGAAAAATTCCGTCAGCTGTCTTCAAAATACCGCAGAGAAGCGACGATGATTGATGAAGCGCGCCACATAAACCAACCAGTAAACGATGCATCAAACTGAAATCACCATTAGACTCTCTCACTCGTTCGACTGGACTTTTCCGATAAATATGCTTAATCCCATTCATAATATTCTAAGAACTCGTTAATCAAAGCTTTATCAATAGGTTGTAAAAGTAATGTGCTATCTATCAACAATGAAGTTCAATTTTCGACCAATGCAAGCGAGTATGTGAGATATTCATCACAAAATAGATTTACAAACGCCAGAAAATTGTTATCATGAATCTTCATATAACTTAATAACAAGAAACATTTTGGCTAGGTAATATGCAAAAGACTATGGCTTTCAACTGCTTGAGTAACACGGAATGGACTGCAGAGATAAGAGGTAAACTTTTATCTGTAGCTAAACACATGGAAGAGTTCGGTTCAGTAAGTGAGCTAGAGCTATGTAAGATATTTGGAGAGACAATTTGGAATGACGGCGTGGATTATCATTCACATGCTTTTTCATTCAGAATTAATGCACAAACTGGGGATTGTTCAATCTCTAACTTTAAGTATCACTAAGTTTTGCACCTATCATATACGGAGTACCTTTCACGAGGTGCTCCGTTTTTTATTGCCTGAAGTCTGACAATTTATCAATTAGTTTTAATATTGACCAAGCTTCTACTTCAAGGTCAAACCATTTCGTTTTCAGCTCATTCTACCACCGTGTTACTGCTCAGAGTTTGGCTTAATCGGTATAAATTGGCAGTGGTGCATTGCCTTTTACTTGTCTTATCGCAAGGTGGGTATGAATATCTTTGACGTTAGAGAGCCTTTGAAGTTTTCTTGTAAATGCTTCATAGGCCATCAAGTTCGGGCTAACCACTTCTAGCAAATAGTCATAAGCCCCAGATACAACGTGGCAACTGATCACCTCTTCCATCTCTACAACGGCCGCTTCAAACTTATCTATCGACACTTCTTGGTGGTTGTTTAGGCTCACCTCAACAAACACACTCATTGCGATGCCGACTTGTTCTCGTGACAAGCTCACACGATAACCGTCAATAATGCCCTTTTCTTCTAGCCTTTTGACTCGTCTTGCACAAGGCGAAGGTGATAAACCCACTTCATCAGCAAGTTCAGCCGTGGTTAACCTGCCATCTTTTTGTAGCAGTTCGAGAAGGTGCCTATCAATTCTATCCATAGCAAATACCAAACATTAGTTAAATCCGTTAATTTTTTGGTGAATGTTAGCAGAAATCATCAACGATAGTTCAAGTTAGGCCAAAACTTGCCAACCTGTGGCACAACAACTGTTCCATAATGAGTCATCACCCACTCTCCTTCAATATTATGAATCTTGGCTACTTATCTATTACTGTCACCCTACTCATTTGGGCGAGCTTTTTCCTGTCTCTTAAAGGCGGCGCAAATTCAGATTTAACACCTGCAGATATCGCCCTCACAAGATTTCTCATACCGGCTTTGGTGTTATTGCCTTTGATGTGGAAAGCACGCAGCGCGATTGCCGTCGTCCCTAAACGGTATCTAACGGGTATGTTTGTCGGTAGCGGATTGCCTTATCTGCTTGTTGCGGGAACGGCCATGCAGTTTGTTCCGGTCTCACATGGCAGTGCTCTTGTTCCGGGCACGCTCCCTCTGTTCGTCACAGGAATTGCGGTACTCTTTTTTAAGCAACCACTCAGCCGACACCGTGTTGTTGGTTTAGGTTTGGTTTTACTCGGTATACTGTTGTTTTTAGGAAGTAGCTTAAGCAGCTTCAACTTTGAATACACCAAAGGTCATTTATTGTTTTTATGCGGAAGCTTAATGTGGGCGATGTTCACCATCTCAGCCCGTGTCGCTAATCTTAATGCGTTAGTCAGTGCCGGTTTTATTTCTCTCTGTTCTACTTTGCTTTTACTCGTCCTAATTCTGACTGGAACCCTCCCAAGCCACCTAATGGACACACCAATCGCTAATTGGCCCTTCACGGAGCTTGCCGTTCATTCAACAGTGCAAGGCGTTGGGGCGGGTTTAATCGCTGCGTTCACTTACCTTTATGCGGTTAATACCTTAGGGGCTGAACGCTCTGCCGCTTTTGGCAGTGCAACACCCGCAGTGGCGACCTTGTTGGCGATCCCACTATTCAACGAGATTCCTGATGCGATGACTTGGCTCGCCCTTGGCTCTATTTGCATCGGCAGTTTGGTCGCGAGCAACATATTCATGAGAAACGACCAGTCGATGCAGTACCAACCGCCAAGCCATAGCAAAGCCTGATACTGCGTTCAAACCTAAATACAGTTCCCCTAAGCATCGATTTTAGGGCTTGTAGTACACAGATAAGCCTGCCAACGCAGGCTTATCTAAAATCTGCTTTTTCTAAACTCGCTTCTCCATTAAACTGTCCGACCTTTTTGCAGATCCAAGAGAACACCATGCAACGCGACTACACCTTAAATTGCTTAATCACCATGCCTCGCCATGAACTAGAAGAATTTAGTTTAAGAATGATTCATCGCCTTGTACCTGAAGATGCAATGACGGAATTGTTTACGTTCGAGCAAGAAGAAGTCACCAGCGAAGAACGCATGCAATCAGCGAAATTTGACGCAATGCTTCGAATGACAGCTATCGCGCTTGGTGAAGTAAACCTAGCCTTCTCAGAGTCGGATAACTCGCAACAGAACATCGAGCGAATGACTCGCCTACTGCTTTGGCACTTCTACTCAATTTCTTTCAACCTTGAAGAAGCAATCGCAATCGAAGTACACTGTGAGAAAGTAGAAAAGATCTTAAAGAACGCACCTAAAGATGCGTTTGGCTGGGTTAAAGAATTAACTGAGCTACTTCACTTCTACGCGAAAGTGAACGAAAGCAACGAAGACAGTAAAGACGCTTAACGTTAGTTCTACGTAAGTATACATCGAGCTAAACGAAGGCAGACAGAGCTATACCGAAGGCAAATAAAAGCTTTGCTGAAAGGAGTTCTCTGCCTTTGTTGTTTCTAGCACACTGTGATGCAACATCAGTATCGACTGCGCGATCTTGGTTCCTATTCCCAAAGAACCATTCGGCGCTTCCAGTTCAACCTCATTATGAATCACCACCTTCACCCGTTTGGAATCCGCTTCAAAACCAACATCTAACGACACCACAGTGCCACTTGGGCTATGCCTCAATGCATTATCTAACAGATTCAAAATCAACCTCTCAAGCAGATCACTGTCACCCACAGCCTTGATTCCAATAGGCATATTAATGTTCAACTCAACATTTTTATGGCGATATTGGCTTTGTATCGTTTCTAAGCATTCGCTCATCAGCCCATTGAAATCGATTGAAGCGTATTGATATGTGGGTACCGGGTTATCATTCTTGGCGCTATCTAACAGCGAATGGAGCTGTTCAGATAACTTGTTGCCATTGCGATATGCCACATCTATGAGTGGATCCGAATGTGGGTTTTGAATCCTCCACGTTTCTAGATACCCCAATACACTCGACAATGGCGTTTTCAAATCATGACTGAGCTGTAATAAGCTTTGTCTTCGATGTGACGACTGATATTCAAGTTGCAAAAATTGCTGTTGAATGTGCTTCGCCATCAACTGATACGAGCGTGCAATCGGCACCAATTCTGGTACTTGATGAATGAAGTTCGGGTCCAATCGAAAATCTTGCTCTGCTTGTTGTTGCAGCTTGTTGGTTACTGCTTCTATTGGGTTTAACAGGCTACGTTTAACCAATAGATAAGCCCCAACTGCAAAACCCAAGATAGAGATCAGCATGAGCCCCGCGAGCGCTATGTATGGCGTGTCGACCTGCGAATTGGCAATCACGGTGTGACGATTACTGCCAATCAAAACGTACAGATACCCGACGGTCGAACCTAGCTCTTCAATCGCTGCTACGGAAAACACCTTACGAGCCCCGGGATTGATCGGATCTTCCCCCAGAATGGGATAAGGCTCGTCGTTTAAAAACTGTTGAATGGGTGCTAAGTCTATCTGGTTCGCTAACACAGTGCCTTCTGGCGCAGCATGAGTCGTAATCTTGCCCTGACTATCGAGGAAATAGATATCGAAATCTGGCCCTATCAACATCAAGGTGTGGAAAATTGATTTGAGTGCTTTCGGGTTGTAGTCGGTGCCAATCATCAAAGGATTATCATCGCGCATGTGAACCGCGAGCTCTTTGTGTAAGCTCTGTTTAGTTCTCTGCTCTATGGTCTCTTTTTGCCAATGATAGGTGTAAGCAATCACCACACTCACGAGCAGAAACCACAAACTGGTGAACAACACTAAACGCGATTTGAAACTCATGTTCTCTCCTCGATGGCTCTTAGGTCTTACTGGCCTTTTAGTAAACTTCGGACGCGACACATAGGCCTAAGCTTTCGACTCAAACTTATAACCAACACCCCAAACGGTTTTAATGAAATCATCATCACTATTCGGCATCGCAAGCTTGGTTCTTAGACGGTTGACTGTGCTACACACGGTATGGTGATAGCCAGAGTGATGAGTATTCCAAACATGATCGAGCAGCTCGTCTTTGCTATACACACGCCCCGGGCGGGTTGCTAAGAAATGAAGTAAGGTAAACTCGGTAGCTGTCAGCGGTACGTCTTGATTATTGAGTGACACCTGATGGCGTTCAGGTTGAATAGTGAGCACACCAAAATTCATAATCGATTCTGCTGTCACAACCTCTTGAGTCGCTGATTCGACATGGCTTAAACGGCGAAGCACGTTCCTCACTCTTGCTTGAAACTCGAGAACGCTGAAAGGTTTCGTTATGTAGTCATCAACACCGGCTTCTAAGCCTGACACCTTATCTAACTCAGCGTCTCTTGCGGTTAGCATGAGTACTGGCGTCCAATCCTCTTGCTGACGCAACATTCGACAGAAATCGAGTCCGTCACCGTCTGGTAAGCCACGATCCAGTACGATCAAATCGAAATGACCCTCTTTATAGAGCGCCTGAGCCTTTTCAATCACATTAGCTCTGATTACGTTATGCCCTAGGAACTTAAGATGCATCTGCACCAGTTCAGCCAAGTCATCATCGTCTTCAACCAACAATATGTTTGCCATCAAATTTACCGCAGCACTATTCATGATCCCTGCTCTATTCTGAGTCCGCCCACCTTTCAATTGACCGGAACAGAGCAGGAATTCTTTCATCGTGCTTTCAACCTGTTACTGAGTTCGAGTAATGGTGATTCTTGCACCGGGGTTAAGGAAACGATGATTTGCACTTAAAGTAGAAGTCGTAAGGCCATCATCTTGGCTGATTACGCCAGAGTGAAAACTCACTATATCGGTGTCGTCTCGTGTGGTATTAAAACCTTCACCACCGCCTGCTGGTCCCGGAATGGTTGCAGCAAGCTCATCGTTCAGCTCAGTTCCCGAATCCCAAACATTCATGTTCATGGTAAAGGTATCACCCACCGCTAATGACTTGAGCGATAATCCGGATTCGCCGACAAACGCATCATTGGTGTTCACCAACATGGAAGCAACTGAGATATACCCTTCTTGATTTGGGTCGACACGAATCGACACCGTGTCTTGCTCACCTGAAAGAATCAGTCCATTGCCTGAGATGCCTTGATAAACATTGGCGTCACTGTCACTGAGCGCAAGCAATTGTGCATTACTACCCCCTTCCGCCAAGTATTCCAGATCGACAGAGGCACTTTGCCCAACTTCAAACAGATCAAAATTCGTATTGTGAGTCAACACCGCGAGTGGTGACATTGGTTGATTGGGGGTGAGGTTAGTAACACTCACATCATAGCGATAGTAATCGTCGTCATCGTCCGGACAACCCGCTAACACAGCTACTGATGCAGCGATAAATAGAATTCTAGCTTTCATACATCCCCCTTACTTCACAACAATGGTGATAGTTGCAACAGGGTTTAACCAGCGATGGCTGCTGCTATCGAGGTCACTAATACCGCCTGCAGCATCACTATCACCAATGTTGCCCGGATGAATATGAACCTTAGCGTTAGACACGGCAGTCTCTACACCGGTACCACCAGCACCAAAGGTAATAAAGGGAGGATTTGGCATACTACTAGCCAACTCATCATTGGCTTCAGTACCGGCATCGTAGCCATTCAGTATGGCTTTATAGGTACCTGCTTGAGTTGGGATCTTCCAGCTGTCTAATCCAACAAAGCCATCGTTGGTTGGCAATAACATCGCGCCGAGTGACAAGTAAGCCAGATCACCCGTATCAATATCGAATGTGGTCGCGACACCTGGGTCAAGAATACCGCTCGCAGGGTTTTCAACGACGACACCACCTGCATTGGCGATGACACCAGATAAGCCCGAGATGTCACCACCTTCCGCCATGGATTCCAACTCAGCAGAAGCTGCCTCCCCTGTTCTAAACATGAACAAGCTTGAATCATGAGCCGCTGCCAAGATTGGCGTAAAGTAGATTCCTTTAGTCGCATTAGTCACTGTCACCTCAAGCTGGGCTGCCTGAGCTTGAACAGCCCCAAGAGCGAACATCGCTGAACCAATCACTAAGCTGATTTGAGTACGTTTATTCATTTTGATTCCATCCTTTATTGAGTCCTTTCGAGACCGACAAATGGATAACATCTAAATACGTGTTATCTAGTCAGCCACGAACTGCGGTGTTGTTGACTCTAAGAATGGCGATCAAATCTATCAGCAACTTCATTGAATTCTCATAAAAGTCTCACAAGTTTATCCAAACTTATTACAGCCCAGATAAGTACCCATAGAGCGCTGATATTTAAGTGAAATTAGTCGCCTCGCAAAGCAAAGCAAAGCAAAGCAAAGCAAAGCAAAGCAAAGCAAAAGGGAAACATTAAAATAAGAATAACAAAGGATGAAAACGCAAAAAGGCCGAATCGATATACCGATTCGGCCTCTGTTTTTGTGTATTGTTGCTCGTTCTAAAAGCCGTATAGGCCTCTAAGAAAAGCTAACAGTACAACATCAATTTAGAACGCGTAGTTTGCGTCAATAAGCTCGCTTACTTCAACTTTCGTTACTTCAGCACGCGCTTCAAGCCATTGTGCAACTTGCAGTTGTTCTGCTTCAGTTACTGATCGGTAACGCTCGATAGAACATAAGAAACCTTCAAACAGCTCTAGGCCACCGCCACCAAAGCATAGACCGATGCTGTCGATGAAATCGATGAACTCATCAATGAACACATCGTATTGATCAAAATCAGTAATCGATGTCTTGCAGCTTACTTCAAAACCCAGAATCGCGAATTCACCTAGGTATAGCTTTTTGCGTAGGCGACGATTTTTGTTTTCGATTTTATCTAATTTCATAACTGCCTCTCTTTTCGTTTGATAAAGCATTTATACACAGTTCCACATCAATCCCCAAGAGTTTTGTATTACACAAGGGTGTTAATGGCAAAAATCGTGCTACAGAAACAAAACCTTAATCAAATCTATAAAAATCTGTCACTTAACTGCTTCACGATTAGTCACACATTGACCCAACTTATTAACCAATTAGTTAGTAGGTGGGTAAGTCATGAATAACGAATAATAAAATCAGCCAATAGGAAGCAGTAAAGATGAGCAAGGAAACATTTGATAGCACTCGTTTTAATAAGAGCAAAAACAAACCCTTCGAAGAAGTTTTAGATGCGAACCTTTCAAGAAGAAATGTTCTCAAAGGCGGTTTAGGCATCAGTGCAATGACGGCGTTTGGTGCTTTTGGTTTAGCAGGCCACAGCACAGCGCACGCGGCGACAGCATCATCTAGCGCACCGCAAAAAAGCACTGCTACACTTGCATTCGAATCGGTTAAAGGCTCACTGACAGACAGTGTCGTTGTGCCAAAAGGCTATACAGCACAAGTATTGGTTCCTTGGGGTACTCCACTTAACAAGCAAGGCAATGCTTGGTTAAAAGATGGAACCAACAACGCACAAGATCAAGCAAACTCACTGGGCATGCACCACGACGGCATGCACTTCTTCCCGCTTAATGGCAACAGCAACGACGGTTTGTTGGTGATTAATCACGAATACATCGACCAAAAAGCACTGCACGCTAATGGTCCTACATACGATGAAGGCAACCGCCCTAGCCTTGATGAAGTACGTAAAGAGATCAACGCACACGGCGTGAGTGTGGTTCGTGTAAAACTTGAAGGCAACCAATGGGTGATGGTCGATAACGATCCTCTGAACCGCCGCTACACAGGCGCGACCGTAATGGATCTGTCTGGTCCTGTTGCACACAGTGAATTTACCAAAACCAAGTTCTCACAAGACGGCAGCCAAGCTCGTGGCACGTTGAACAACTGTGGTAATGGCTACACACCATGGGGCACTTACCTAACGTGTGAAGAAAACTGGCCGGGTTATTTCGTTAACAAAGGCGAGACAACACCAGCGCAAGAACGTATTGGTATCGCTACCGACAAAACACGTTACGGTTGGGACACACTTTCTGGTGACAAACAAGAACGCCTAGACGAATTTGCTCGCTTTGACGTAACACCAACAGGTGAGTCAGCAATGGACGATTACCGTAACGAAGCACACGGTCACGGCTACATTGTTGAAATCGACCCATACACAGCAAACTCTCGCGCTAAGAAACGTTCTGCACTGGGTTGTTTCCGTCACGAAGGCTGTACGTTTGGTAAGTTGACCGAAGGCGAGCCAATCGTATTCTACTCTGGTCACGATTCTCGCTTTGAATACCTATACAAATTTGTTTCTGAAGAGAAATGGGACCCGCGTGACGCAGAACCGAGTAATCGCCTAAGTGCGGGTGACAAGTACATGGATAAAGGCACGCTGTATGTGGCTAAGTTCAACGATGACGGTTCAGGTACGTGGCTACCACTAACGTTGGGCAGCAAGACTACAAACGGCGGCAAGCTAGGTGATTCATTTGACTCTCAAGCAGCGCTTATCATCAATACAGCGGGCGCTGCCGACCTTGTTGGTGCAACGCCAATGGATCGCCCTGAATGGTGCTCTGTTGACCCAATGACGGGTACGGCTTACCTAACGCTGACTAATAACAACAAGCGTAAAGAAGCGAACTCTGCGAACCCTCGCGTAGACAACAAGTTCGGTCATGTTATCCGTTGGGATGAAGGCAAAACGGCAGGCGAGTTCGATTGGGATATCTTCGTATTTGGTTCACCAGCAGTGGAAGACAAGTCTATTAACCGCTCTGGTCTAACAGACATGAACCAGTTCGCGAGTCCTGACGGCTTAGCGTTTGATGCTCGTGGTATTTTATGGATTCAGACAGATAATGGCGCAGACGAAGTCACTGGCTACACCAATGACCAAATGCTGGCAGTGGTTCCATCTCAATTAACGGATGACCAAGGCAACAGCGCGGTAATTGATGCAAACAATCAAGCGCAGCTAAAGCGTTTCTTTGTGGGTCCAAACGGTTGTGAAGTGACTGGCTTTACCATCAGCCCAGATTTCAAATCACTGTTTGTGAACATTCAACACCCTGCAAACTGGCCATCGTCTGAAGATGCAACAGCACAAACTCAAGGCAATGTTCGTCCAAGAGCATCTACGGTTGTGATTCGTCGTGAAGACGGCGGTGAAATCGCGGTTTAATACGCAAATCTAGCTAAGAGCAGAAACATTTCTGTTATCTAGTTTCTGTTCGCTAGCTCAGTAAAATCAAAAAGAGCGATAAGGCCAAATGCCCTATTGCTCTTTTTATATTCTATGCATTCTTCGGTTTAAGTAAGGAACCAAGCCTTAAAAACTTATCATCATCCAAAGAGCTCGTCATACCAAGCTCTAGTCATCCTCGAGAAGGAGGGACGACTGAGTCGGAGATCTCTAACCGTTATCGCTTTTCAGAATTAACTCACGAACAGCCACACACCAACACCCATCATCAACGTACCAGCAATACGGTTCATCAACTTAACGTTATCCGCCTTGCCGAGCATATGTTTTAAGCTCTTACCGCCGGTCGCGTATAAAGTCATGCAAACAAACTCAGAAACCAGAATGATCGACACGAGAATGAGTAACTGCGGTGCTAAGTCTTTATTGCTGTTAATAAAAGGAGGCAGCAAAGAAATCATAAACGCCCAGCCTTTTGGGTTCGCAATTGCAGTGACAAAACCTTGAACCACCAAGTCCCAATCATTGCTGACTTTTGTTGTTTGGTTGTCAGTACTGATCGCCAGTTTGCCTCTCGAACGCCACATCTGAACGCCTAAATAAAACAGGTAACCCGCACCAACAAATTTAAAGCCCGTAAATAGCCATGGGTAATTCAACATGATCGAAGCGATACCCAATACCGCGGCAATAGAAACCACAGCGACACCAGCCAGTTCACCGATCATCATCCATAATGTACGCTTGTATCCAACACTCATTCCAAGTGTCAACGCCAAAGTCATACACATACCGGGCGTGATTGACACGAAGAAAAACGTGGGAATAAAAGCCCAAAGTAGTGCGCTATCCATATTATTACCTTATCGACTTGTTTTTATTTATTAGTTCTTGTTTCTTGATCGGGCTTGAAATGAAGCGAGGTTGAAACGAAGCAGTAATGACAATAAACAATATTGCGATCAATACAAACAAAAAGAGCCACATAACAGTGGCTCTTTTCAATCACCAACCGTAATTACTTACGACGGTTTTTAATTCGCTTCATCATAGTCAAACGACGTTCAGCGCTTGCTTGATCTTGTGGCTCTTCGTTCGCGTTGTTCTTACGACCCTGACGGTTTTTGTAAGCCGATTTAGTGTTCAGCTTCTCGATGTAAGCATCACGTTTCTTCGGTTCATAACCCGGTTGTTCAACACGACGAATGCGCTGTTGAATCAGTTTTTCAACTTGAACGACAGTCAGCTCTTCTTCGCGGTTAACGAAAGAGACAGCGTGACCTTGCTTACCTGCACGACCTGTACGGCCAATACGGTGAACGTAATCTTCCGCTAGGAAAGGCATGTCGTAGTTAATTACGTGTGGTAAGTCTTCGATATCAAGACCACGAGCCGCAACGTCGGTTGCTACCATTACACGCGCTTTACCTTCTTTAAAATCGTCTAGAGCACGACGACGAGCACTTTGCGCTTTATCACCGTGACACAGTACTGCTTTAATGCCGTCTAGCTTAAGCTCTTTAACTACATCGTTCGCTGTTTCTTTGTAGTTAACAAAAACAAGCACTTGGCGCCAGTTTTTACGACCAATCAGCTCAGAAAGCAGTTCTGTTTTACGCTCTTGATCCACTGGGTAAACCACGTGGCCGACAGTAGCAGCCGTTGAGTTTTCGCGCTCAACACTAATACGTTTTGGTTTACGCAGAATATCAACAGACAGTTGGTTTAACTGAGTAGAAGTCGTTGCAGAGAACATCATGATTTGCGGTGATGTTTCTACATCCAACATGATCTTACGAACGGCATTGATAAAGCCCATATCAAGGATACGGTCAGCTTCATCAAATACTAGAAATTCTAGGTTAGCAATAGACACGTTACCCGCTTCTAAGTGCTCTTCTAAACGGCCAGGTGTTGCAACCAAAATATCCACACCCAGTTCTAGTTGACGAACTTGTGAAGACATCTTGTTACCACCGTAAACCGCAGAAACACTTAGATCTGTGTATTTAACGTAGTCTTTAATGTTTTGAGCGATCTGCGCAGCAAGCTCACGAGTTGGAGCAAGAATAAGGCCGCGAGCCGTTCCTCTAGACGCCTTTTTACCGCTGTTCAAAAGGTGTTGGATAACAGGCAATGAAAATGCCGCTGTTTTACCCGTACCGGTTTGAGCAGTAGCAAAAATATCATGGCCTTTACGAGCCATTGGAATCGCTTTTTGTTGAATTGGAGTGAGTTTTTCATAACCACACTCAGTCAACGCTTTGACTAATTCAGGAGCAAAACCTTGAGAGGAAAATGACATTGTTACGGGTTCCTTAAGCAGACAGCCTACATTCTTATTTCAGCCGAGCACTATAAAGTAATTAGAGTGATTTATCTCACATTTATCGTGATATAACGCAAACTTTCTCATTTAATCTGGTGTTTATCCCGCCTTCAACGAGGTAAACACCAAGATCCTTGGTTCAAACAGCAAAAACAGGGCTATTTGATGCCACACAGCTTGAGTAGAATCTGCTCGAGATCGCCCCATGGCATGAGCTGCGAGTCGATCACTTCCAGTCGAGATTCAAAGCCATCAAGCGTAATTTCGTTCACAGACACGACTTGATTCGCCACATTGAATGCGTAGCAACCTTGGTCGGTGTTCACGACAGCTTTTACACGCTCGGCCGTTAGATCTGACAACATAGAGAATAGCGCATCGAAGTCGAACTTATGCTCTGCGCCAAACAACCAACCACAACTGAAATAGCCCTGTCCTTTATTCTCTTTACGGATGAAAGCTTCACCAGGAGGAAGTTGGAATTGAGGCTCTTGTTCAGCGTGATCGTGATGATGCGCTTCAATATGAGATGAAGCACTGCCGTATACTCTTTCAATGTCTAACACTTCCAATGGCACTTCACCATCGTGAATTAGCTTATGGAAGACTTTTGCTGGCGTTTGATCCGTCACCCAATCATTGAACACATCGATGTCTTCAGAATGAACAAGGTCAACCTTAGTACCAAGAATCACATCTGCACTATTTAGTTGATCATTAAAATTCTGATTCGAGGTGTACTTTTCATTAGACAGATTTCGTGGGTCAACCAAACCAAGCGTCGCTTTTAAATCGACATATGGTGTGTACTGATCGGAAGTCAGTGTCGCTATAACCTGTTTAGGGTGACCAAGCCCTGTCGGCTCAATCAATAAACGGTCTGGCTTTTGGCGAAGTAAGGCATTAATACCCACTGACATAGGCACGCCCGCAGTACAGCACATGCATCCACCCGGCACTTCTTTAATCAAAGCGCCTTGATCTGTCATTAATGCACCGTCAATACCGATTTCCCCGAACTCATTAACCAGAACAGCCCAGTTTTCATTCTCAGGTTTATTTTTTAGCAGGTTCAAGATGGCTGTCGTTTTACCAACACCCAAGAAACCCGTAATGATGTTCGTAGGAACTTTTTTAGTCATATCAGTTCTCCTTTTTAAGGGAGTATATACTCAATCACCAAAAAGTTGACCCCAATCGATTGTTTACACTGAGATTCGTTAATAGAGGTTGGCGCGAAAATAATCAGAAGAGATAAACAGTAGAGGCAGAATGTGGAAATGGGATGCTCCAGACGAACTAAAGGCGTACTTACTCAGTACGCCTCACCCTCGTTACTCAATCGTGAGTTCGCGAATCAGGAAGCCTTAAATATCGACCTGAACATTTAACGAGGAACTAAAACTTTGTTTCTGAATCCATCCAAATTGTGTGTAAAACCTCACTTCTCCTTGCGGTTCGTTATGTTGCTTTACGATTTAACTATGGTTCATTTTTGGGGATATTCAAGCCGCCGCCAGAGAATCGATCAAAATTGTGACGGTGATTCCACTATTGACCATAGATTCCATTTATGTAACACGCACATTCCATAAATGAAATTCAACTTTTCATCTTTGTTGCTATAGGATATGCGGAGGAAGCGTATAATTTAATGCAACCCCGCCTTAACTCATTCAGGAAACTTATTTCTATGACCAGAAGAGAGAAAATTAAGCAGTCCTTATTAGCAAAAATGCCAAGGGATGCTATTAATCAATTTCTCTCAAGAGATAAGACCCCAGCTTCAGTTCTCTTTCTTTCTTGTATTGTCGGTGTACTTGCTGGCGTAGTGGGGACCTATTTCGAAGTCGCGGTTCATTTCATCACAGAAACTCGTACCGATTGGCTTAAAGATGAAATCGGTAGCTATTTACCCCTTTGGCTAGCCGCTTTCCTTACTAGTGCTGCATTTGCCTTTATTGGTTACTTCCTCGTTCACCGCTTTGCTCCAGAGGCTGCAGGCTCAGGCATCCCCGAAATTGAAGGTGCGATGGACGGTATGCGCCCTGTTCGATGGTGGAGAGTATTGCCAGTAAAATTTTTTGGCGGTATGGGCGCATTAGGCTCTGGTATGGTTTTAGGTCGAGAAGGACCAACCGTTCAAATGGGCGGCAGCATTGGTCGCATGGTCACCGATATCTTTCGAGTCAAAGATGACGACACTCGCCACTCACTATTAGCTTCGGGTGCCGCAGGTGGTTTAGCCGCCGCATTCAACGCACCACTGGCTGGCATCATGTTTGTAGTCGAGGAGATGAGACCACAGTTTCGCTATTCACTCATATCAATTAAAGCCGTCATCATCTCCGCGGTTTCAGCCAACATCGTTTTTCGATCAATCAACGGGCAGTCTGCCGTTATCACAATGCCTCAATACCAACCGCCTGAACTGGATGCTCTGTGGTTATTCTTGTTGTTAGGCGTGTTGTTCGGCATGTTTGGTGTGATTTTCAATAAGTTGATTACACTTTCGCAAGACCTATTTGTGGCAATACACAAGAATGACCGTAAACGCTACTTAATGACAGGTTCCCTGCTGGGCGGTTGCTTTGGCTTATTGCTGCTCTATATACCGGAGTTGACTGGCGGTGGTATTGGTATCATCCCGAACATCACTAATGGCAACTACAGCGCAAACGTGCTGCTGTTAATCTTCTTAGGGCGCGTGCTCACCACGCTACTTTGTTTCGGCTCTGGTGCACCGGGTGGTATCTTTGCACCAATGCTTGCTCTAGGAACGCTCTTTGGTTACGCGTTTGGGCTTATCGCGGCGGCATTCTTTCCTGAACTGAATATTGAACCGGGTATGTTTGCAATTGCTGGCATGGGAGCCTTATTTGCCGCCACCGTGCGAGCGCCTATCACCGGTATTCTGTTAGTTATTGAAATGACCAATAACTACTACCTGATCCTGCCGTTGATCATCACCTGCTTAGGTGCGGTAATCATTGCTCAAATGTTAGGTGGGCAGCCAATTTACAGTCAACTGCTTAACCGTACGCTGAAAAACGAAAAACTAAGACAACAAGATCTCCCTCAACAAGAGGAAGTACGTTAATTACAAATGACTCATGAAACAAAAGCACACATTCAACGTGCTTAATCTCCCGATTCCGTATCAAAATCAAAAAAGCAAACGTTAAACTTGGTATCATCCACTCAAAATTAGTTGAGTGCCCTCAAAATCTATTGATGGAAGACCTACACACTCTAACTAAGGCAAATAGTCCAATATTCTGTAATTAACTAAGTCGGAGCAAGTCGTTGAACTGGAGAAGATTAACCCAAGTAAAAAATGTGCCGCCATCTCAGGCGTCTTTAGCACTTGGCGTTATTGGGTTAGGACAAGCTTGGGCGTTATATATCCCGGGCATTGGTGAGATAATTCGTCCCTACCTCGCTGCATTCGGCGCGCTATTATTGCTGCCTGTTTTACTGCGCTATTTAACGAGCTTTAATACCTTCCTTAATGACATTCGCCACCCGTTAAGTGGAAGCTTGATGGCACCAATGAGCATGGCTTTACTGATTCTGTGCGACTATTTAGCCGAGATATCGCCAGCTATCGCCTACCCAGTTTGGTTCTGCGCGCTATTGCTGCACTTTACCATGATGGTGTTGTTCTTTAGTTTTCAGATCATCAACTTCAAAATGTCGAACATTGTACCGAGTTGGTTTCTGTATCCGGTCGGTTTGATCAGCAGTTCCTTAGCTGGCACACAGTTCGGGCACACCGTATTTTCAGAAACACTTGCGGTCACTTGTATCGGTATCTATTTCCTTATGTTGCCAGTGGTGTTGTACCGCTTGGTGTTCGAAGGCAATCTTCCTCGCCGAGCAAGACCAACACTCGCTATCATGGCAGCTCCGGTTAACTTATCTTTAGCCGCTTACTTGGTTAACTTCGACAACCCAGACCCGATTCTAACAGGTGCATTGGCGGGCATTGCCATCACCATGACTTTGTTGATTTACTTGTGTTACATCCGCCTGATGCGTTTGAAGTTCCAACCTTCGATTGCTGCCGTCACCTTCCCATCTGTGATCAGCGCTATTGCCATGCATCGTCTAACTACATTTTTCGGCGCGGAATACCCACAATGGTATTGGCTACACAAGTTTGGTTTCTTTGAGCTAACCATCGCCACCATTCTAGTGATTTGGGTTGCCGGTGGTTACGTAAAAATGTACTGGCCTGAGTTTTTCGATTCCGACTACATGTCCAAGAAGATGAAACGTTCTTAGATAGAAGCGAAAAGATCTTAGCTGAACCATCGTGTTCTGCAGTAGTCGATGATGTCAGACAAAACCAA
This sequence comes from Vibrio sp. 10N.286.48.C11, assembly GCF_041469805.1. Lineage (NCBI taxonomy): Bacteria > Pseudomonadati > Pseudomonadota > Gammaproteobacteria > Vibrionales > Vibrionaceae > Vibrio > Vibrio sp. 10N.286.48.C11. The sequence goes on from NZ_JBFRLK010000019.1 coordinate 51,798, forward strand.
CCAAACCCAAAAAGGCCTCACACTGTGAGGCCTTTGAATAGGCAAGGTATTAATAGTTCAGGCGAGTGTTACTAGAAATGCCGAGACCTATTAGAAGTTAGCGTGAGGGCCGAATACTTCGTAGTGAACGCGTGAACGGTCAACTTTCATTGCATCTAGCTGCTCTACGATGTTCTTCATGAAACCAACAGGACCACAGATGTAGAAATCGCTCTCTTCAAAGCCTTTAGTATCAGAGATAGACGCTAGATCCATTTGACCTTGATGCGTGTTTTCACATGCAGATTCATCTTTGTTCATGTACCACGTTTTCGCTTCCCAACCTTTGTCGGCAACAATATCTTTAACACGAGTCGTGAAAGAGTGTTGGCCTACGTTCTCACAAGCGTGAAGGTAAAGTACTGGCTCGTTTTTATCTTCCGTGTTTAGGAACTCAAGCATAGACTGCATTGGCGTTACACCAACACCTGCAGAGATAAGTGTTACTGGCTTGCTGCGCTCTTGATACATGAAGTCACCCGCTGGTGCGTATAGGCTAACCTCATCACCAACAGCAACCTTATCGTGTAGGTGGTTAGATACAACGCCTTGTGTCTCTTGGCCTTGTCCTTCACGTTTAACAGAAATACGGTATTGCTTGCCGTTTGGCTTATCAGACAGTGAGTATTGACGAATCTCGCTGTATTGAGAGCCTTCTGGTTTCACTTCGATACCGATGTATTGACCTGGTGTGTAATCCAGAACTTCACCGCCGTCTTTTGGCTGAAGGATAAAACTTATTACTAGCGCTGACTCTTCGATTTTGTCTGCAATCACAAACGCACGCGCTGCTTCCCAACCACCAACAGCTTGCTTACGCTGTAGGTAAAGTTCAGCTTCACGATCGATGAATACTTGCGCCAAGAATAGGTAAGCGGCTGTCCATGCTTCTTCCACTTCTGGAGTAAAGGCGTCAGCAGCTAGTTCACGTAATGTCTCAATCAGGTGCAAACCAACAATTTGGTAGTGCTCTGGTTGAATGTTAAAGCTTGTGTGTTTCTGAGCAATACGTTCAACGGCAGTTGTTAACGCTGCTAGATTTTCAATGTTCTTTGCATATGCCGCGATAGCTTCAAACAGTGCTACGCCTTGGCGACCTGTTCTTTGGTGAGTCATATTGAAGATATCTTTCAACTCAGGGTTATGCGTGAACATACGTTGATAAAAATGCTGAGTTAAAGCTGGGCCTGCGCTCTCAAGTAGAGGAATAGTAGATTTGATGATTTCGATATGTGCATTGTTAAGCATGAATTTACTCCGAACACTGAGCCTTATGACCTATATGTCATTTTGACTACTAAAAATTAAGAATGACTTATCGATTTTCTGAAACCTTAGTTATTTTTAGAAACTGAGTTATTTTGACTCGTTTTCATTTCAAAAAATCGCGAAACCTGATTAATGCAACCTGATTGATTGAGATCAAGAATAGTCTGTTTAATCAGCGCTATAATTGGGCTTCTCTGTATCTTCTGCACAATCAGTGCCAACTTTATCAATCCCCGTCATTACTGGTTTTCTTCTCAAAACTCATCTTATAAAAATGTCAGAAAGACCTTTTTTTTAAGTCAATAAGACTCTATTATGTAGATGAACACACACAGTTAGAGTTTTTTATGCAAGATATCTCCGCATCTACCCTCATGGAAATGACCATTGGCCTCGCAAGTGGTGTCAACGATCAAGATCGTTTCAATCGCCTGATCGATGCCATTCGCAAAACCATAACGTGTGATTGTGTCGCGCTTTTAAGCCTTCAAGGCGACACGCTAGTACCTATCGCAATGCAAGGGCTCAGCCGAGATACGTTCGGTCGTCGCTTTATCATTTCAGAACACCCACGGTTTGAAGAGATCTGCGCGTCTCGCTCTCCTGTTCGTTTCGATGCTGACAGCTCCTTACCCGATCCTTTCGATGGTTTGCTTATTGACCATGATGGCGATTTACCAATGCATGCTTGTATGGGCTTGCCTTTGCTATTTGGCGATAAGCTCTTAGGTATTCTGACTCTAGACAGCTTGAAACCTGATGTCTTCGCGAATATTCCGGCGCGTAACCTTGAAGTGCTGGCGGCTATTGCAGCCTCAACCATGCAGATGGCACTGACCTTCTCGCAACTTGAACATCAAGCAAAACAGTCAAAGCAATTACTCGAAGAATTGAACGTAGAAGCGTGGGAACGTGACGGCGGTGAGTTGATTGGTAACAGTGACACCATGGTCGCGCTTAAGAACGACATCGCTGTTGTCGCGCCGTCTGAGTTTAATATCTTGATTCATGGTGACACCGGAGTTGGTAAAGAGCTTGTGGCTCGCACCCTGCACCACCAATCTCAACGTAAACGTAACCCACTCGTCTACGTAAACTGTGCAGCAATTCCTGAAAACTTAGTAGAGAGTGAACTGTTTGGTCACGTTCGTGGCGCGTTCACTGGCGCAGACAAAAACCGCGTAGGTAAGTTTGCTTTAGCCGATGGTGGCACACTGTTCCTTGATGAAATTGGTGAATTGCCTTTAGCTGCTCAAAGTAAGCTCCTACGTGCTCTACAAAACAACGAAATCCAACCTGTTGGCCAAGACAACATTCAAACTATTGATGTTCGAGTATTGGCAGCGACAAACCGAGATCTAAAACAAGAAGTTGAAGACGGTCGATTCAGAGCCGATTTGTACCACCGATTGAGTGTGTACCCTATCGCGGTGCCTGCACTGAAAGATCGTGGTGACGACATCAGCCTATTAGCGGGTTTCTTCTTAGAACAAGCGCGTCGTAAGCTTGGTATCAACCAAGTTAAGTTCCGCTCCGACGTTCTTTCTTTCCTAAACCGTTATGGTTGGCCGGGTAACGTGCGTGAACTTGAGCATGTGATCAGTCGTTCCGCATTGAAAGCGTTAGCGCGCAGCACCAATAAAAACCTGGTGACAATCACCAAGGAAGATTGTGGTCCTCTAGACCAAGATCAGCCAATTGCGACGACTCAGGTGAAAAACACACCATTATCGACACCAACGATCGACCTTTCTGCAGGGCTACGTGGTGCAACGGACGATTTTCAACGCAGTATCATTACTGAGGTGTTGGAAGATGCCAACTTTAACTGGGCACAAGCAGGGCGAGTTCTGAAAACAGACCGAGCAAATCTGACTCGACTGTCTAAGCGTTTAGGGCTAAATGTGGCTAAGTCTCATACGATCGAACGGACAAAATAGATATTAGCGGTTTGTTGCGAGCATCTGACAAAACTTGTGTATATAATGCTGCAAATTGTAACGCTAATTTTAAATATGTAGAGAGAGTTATGAAGTTTATCCGTTGGTTCTTAGGTCGTGTCATCTTGTTATTGAATTTTGTTTTCAGCCCACGTGGTGTGAAGCGTTCTCAAGAAGAACAAAGCAAAGTGAATGAGCAAGCAAAAACGCACACGTTATACCAATTCGAAGCGTGCCCATTTTGTGTGAAAGTGCGCCGCGCGATGAAACGTCAGTCGGTTCAATTTGAACTTCGTGATGCAAAAAACAACGAACAACACCGTGCTGAGCTTGAAGCTGGCGGCGGTCGTGTGAAAGTGCCTTGTCTACGTATCGAAAAAGACGGCAAAACTGAGTGGATGTACGAATCTTCAGATATCGTAACTTACTTAGAAAAGCAGTTTGCATAAGCAATAAAGCGACAAAATCTAGATACAAAAAATCCCTCTAATGTGAGGGATTTTTTATGTCTGTTATTTGGCGTTAATCGCTTCAAATTGGGAGCAAAAGTTCAAACCACTACTTCGCTACAATCAGCATCAATTCCACACGGCGGTTACACGCCTTGCCTTGCGCAGAAGCGTTGGTGCAAGCTGGTACGTATTCGCCAAATCCACGAGTATAAATGGAGCGACTCGACACATAGTTACTCTCTAATCGAGCCTTCACTTCTTTTGCTCGCTGCTCTGAAAGCGGATCATTGATTCGATCTGTGCCCGTATTATCGGTGTGCCCTTCAATCACCACATCAATATCTTGGCGTTGAGCAAGGTAGCTGCCTAGCGTATCTAACCATTGATTATAAGCTGGCTCGGGGAATGCTGAACCTGTTTTAAAGTTCACGTGCTGCTCAAGCTTTACCATCACATGGTTACCCGGCAACACTTCAAAATCGATGCGGTTTTGTCTTAAAAAGACTTCCAGTGGGTCGTTAGTCGAAACGCCACGTCCGTAGTTGGTCGTGATGGTTCTGTGTTGATGAGTGCTACTCTGGATAGAGTACCCACGATTGCTTGCTACATGAGTCGTTTGAACCACACCCCATTCAGGATGCATCAAGTCGTAATCGGTTTGTGGTGCAGTCTCTAGCATGTCACCGCCAAGTAAGTCAGTTGGTGACGTGGCTTCACACCCAGCCAAAGCTATGCTTAACATTATCGCTAAATATCTCATTACTTCACCAACCACTCATGCAGATAAACCATTCACTAATGTCTATATCGGCACCGAGGGAAAAACTTTAGACGAAAAGAAAGCAGAACCCAAAAAAGTGCTGTTGATCACAGTTAACCGTCTACTAGCTTGTCTTCAGCCGCTAGTTCGAACTGTTTGCATTTATTTACCTTATAATTGTTTTCCAATTCGTACTAAATAGTTAGAATCTCACGACTTCTCAACGCTAGAGCAAACATTATGTTTAAACCATTTACTAAATTCATCACAGCACTCGCTGCCGTACTCATTATCGCGGGTTGTAGTGAAACAGACGAGCCACAAAAAGGCGTTCAATACGAAGCGCTTCCTACTGCTCTAACAGAATTTAACTTGTCTCCGATCACTGAAATCTTCTCTCTTAACTGTGGTCACTGCCGTCAAATGGAAAGTGCCATTCCAGAGATTGAATCTCTAACAGACCAAACTATTGGCAAGATGCACGTGACGTTCAACGAAAGCGCTCAAATCAGCGCAATGATCTACTACACAGCAGTGATGCAGCTTGATGCGACGCCTGACCACGCATTCATGGACGACCTATTTGGTGCCGTTCAAATGGGTGCAGATGCAACACCTGAGCAGCGTCAACAAGCACTAGAGACAGCGTTTACTTCTCGTGGTTTGGTTAGCCCATACCAGCTGAATAAAGAACAGCAAGTCGCTCTTTTCGACTACGTTAAGCAAGCAGAAGAGATCTCAGTAAAAGGTCAGATCAACTCAGTACCAACCTTTATCATCAACGGTAAATACCAAGTACTAACAGCAGGTCACCAAGACGTTGCTGGCATTGCAAAAACGATCAACTACCTTTTGACTCAACCATAATCACGGCTTTAGTCAACTGATTAACACATTTTGTATTAACTACGAAATTCAGCACTCAATATAAATAGGTTTTACTATGTCTAAATTTGTCATCCCGGTCATTGTCTTTCTTTTGGCGGGTTTCATGATTTACCGTACTTGGACGAATCATAAGTCTGGCGGAGAAAACTTCGAACAAGGCCAACAATTTCTAATTGAAAACGGCACTAAAGAAGGCGTGATTACGACTGAAAGCGGTCTTCAATACCTTGTTCTTGAAGAAGGTACAGGCACAGAGCACCCAACTAAGAACAGCAAAGTAACGGTTCACTACCACGGTACGCTAATCGACGGCACTGTTTTCGACAGCTCTGTTGAGCGCGGCGAGCCAATCTCATTTGCTCTTAAGCAAGTAATTAAAGGCTGGCAAGAAGGTTTGACTTACATGGTTGAAGGCCAAAAAGTTCGTCTATTTATTCCAAGCACTCTAGCTTACGGTAAAGGCGGTTCAGGCCCTATCCCACCATCATCGACTCTGATTTTTGATGTAGAACTCATCTCTATCAAATAATCGAAGTTACTGATTTAAGCCCCAACATACGCGCTATGTCGGGGCTTTTTTATATCTGAACATTTGAAGCCTCTTTAGATATTGAGCTATTTAGCTATTTAGCTACTGTAACAACGACCAAATATACCCTCGAAAACCGACCACTAGACGACTGGTCTAATTTAACTTATAGTACCGCCCATGAACGAAAAAACGAATGACACACGCCTGCATGTTTTAGATGTTGGCTACCAATTAATAGTGAACAACGGCTTTAACGGCGTTGGCTTATCGCAATTGCTTAAAGAAGCGGACGTGCCGAAAGGGTCGTTTTACCACTACTTTAAATCGAAAGAGCAATTTGGCGAGGCTCTGATCCAGCACTATTTTGAGACCTACATCAGCAGAGTTGAAACTATTTTGGTTCATGGTGAAGGCAACCATTACCAGAGAATTGTCAGTTATTTCACTCGATGGTCACAGATTGAAAACGGCACCTGCAATGCTCATAAATGCTTGGTCGTTAAACTCAGCGCGGAAGTTTCTGATCTTTCTGATCCTATGCGCCAAGCGCTATTAAAGGGTGCAGAAAAAGTGACGAATACCATCGAACAGTGCATTGTCGGCGGTATTGAAGATGGCTCCATAAAGGTTGAAGAGAGCCAAGAAGCAGCTCAGAACCTATACTCAATGTGGTTAGGCGCCAGCTTATTGAGCAAGCTGAGCCAAAGCTCACATAGCTTACAGTCAGCTTTGAGCCTTACCGAACGAATTTTAAAAGGTGAAAGCTAATAACGCGCAGCGCGCTTTATTGGCTTTAACTTAAAAAAATCACCCGCCCTCTTATCAATTTGATGACGGCGGGATTTTTAGACAACAAGACTAGACGACTGGTCTAATTCTAAATGTATAAAATACACAATTAAGGACATCCAATGACTCAACAAGACAATCGCCGAATCGTATTGGCTTCTCGCCCAGTTGGCGCACCGACTCAAGACAACTTCCGTTTAGAGACAATAGCTGCGCCAAGCATCAAAGACGGCGAGATGTTACTTCGCTCAGTTTACCTTTCTCTAGACCCCTACATGCGTGGTCGTATGAGCGATGCTAAATCTTACGCAGACCCTGTCGAGATTGATGAGGTGATGGTTGGCGCAACCGTATGTCAGGTTGAAGAATCAAACCACGCTGATTACGAAATTGGCGAGTGGGTACTGGCTTACACAGGTTGGCAAGATCTTGGTGTGTCTAACGGTGAAGGCCTTATCAAACTAGGTAAAGAACCAACGCACCCTTCTTACGCGCTTGGCATCATGGGTATGCCTGGTTTTACTGCTTACATGGGCTTGCTTGATATCGGCCAACCTAAAGAAGGCGACACGCTAGTCGTTGCAGCAGCAACAGGTGCTGTAGGCGCAACCGTTGGACAAATCGGCAAACTAAAAGGTTGTCGTGTTATCGGCGTTGCAGGCGGTCAAGAGAAGTGCCAATACGCGAAAGAGGTTCTTGGCTTTGATGAATGTATTGACCACAAAGCTGACGACTTCGCAGAGCAACTGGCTAAAGCGTGTGACAACGGCATCGATGTTTACTTTGAAAACGTTGGGGGCAAAGTATTCGATGCAGTAATGCCTCTACTTAACACAGGTGCTCGTATTCCTGTGTGTGGTCTTATTTCTCAATACAATGCGACTTCACTGCCTGAAGGCCCAGATCGCATGTCTAGCTTGATGGGTATGTTGCTGGTTAAACGAATTAAGATGCAAGGTTTCATCATCTTTGATGACTACGCGCACCGTTACAACGAGTTTGCTGTTCAAATGACAGAATGGCTATCTCAAGGCAAGATGCACTATCGTGAGCACCTTGTTGAAGGTCTAGATAATGCACCACAAGCATTCATGGGCCTATTGGAAGGTCAGAACTTCGGTAAGCTTGTTATCAAAACGAACGAAGCTAAATAAATTCAATAAACTGAACCCGTTAACTAGGTAGAATCATGATTACTTTACATCACCTGAATAAGTCGCGCTCAAAGCGCATCATCTGGCTATTGGAAGAGCTTGGGGTGGATTACCAAATCAAACCATACCAACGAGACAGTGTCACTTTTCTTGCACCGCCAGAACTTAAATTCATTCACCCATTGGGTAAATCTCCTGTCATTGAAGACGATGGCGTCGTGATCACTGAATCTGGAGCTATCACGGAATACCTAATCGACAAATACGGTCAGGGTAAGTTCGCACCTACACGCGGCACCGCAGACTACGTGGAATATTCACAGTGGTTACACTTCGCTGAGAGTTCAGGTATTTTGCCAATGTTACTTAAGATCTTTGTGATGAAAGACGGCTGCGAAACTAACTTCCTAGGCGGTTATGCAGACGACGAAAACCAAAAGATCCTCACTTACGTGAATAATGCACTTGAAGGCAAAACCTACTTGGTTGCAGACACACTAACAGGTGCAGATTTTATGATGTCGTTCATCGTAGAAATCGTGGGTAACTTTGGTGCAACTGCGCTTTACCCTAACATCGCTAAATACGGTGAACTTTTAAAGAGCCACCCTGCTTACCAAAAAGCTGAGCAAGTAGAGCTAGAACACTCGAACTGATCGAGTTTCACTCAAACACGTGCTTGCTAGAGTAAACACAAGAAACTAAATGAAGCCAAAGCCGATTTATCTTCTGCTTTGGCTTCTCATTTGTCTTCATTTCGACAACAATACCGAACTCTAACTGAACAGCCATAGAGTTTGATCTTAATGCCAACAAACCTCGCTCAATACACACCTCTGCACCTAGCAAACACGAATGTCGATTTAGCGCTACCGACTCGTTTTACGTTTCCGTATTACTATACCCCGCACCCTGTGTGTGAATTCGCTATGCTGCAGCTTCAGCAATCACTTGTCGACTGTGGTGTGAATGAAACCTCGCAAGGTAATCTCTACGCTGTGCTTCTTGTTCAGAATCCAACCACACAAGGGTTAGGTTACCTTTCTGCGTTTTCAGGCTTGCAGTTAGATCCGGCTTTGGTCTCTCAGTTAAACAACATTCACTTTGTTCCACCAGCCTTCGATTCAAAACAGTTTCAATCTCAAAACAGTGCGAACCTTGCTCGACAATTGCAGCTCTCGGACGACATTGAAAAGCTGCAACAGTCGCACAATCTAGACACATTATTGGCCGAGCTTGAAGGGTTAAAAATCGAATCAGCAAAAGCTATCGAAGCCTTTCAGTTAGCAATGGCCGCAAACAAAGCTCAGCGTAACGAACTCAGAGAACAAGCCAATCAAGAAAAAGCATTAGGGAATCTAGAGTCAGCGGCGAATTTGCTCAAACAACTGGGCAATCAAAGTAGCCAAGAGAAACGTGACCTAAAAGCACTTCGTATTGAGTGGAAACAGAAGATCGCAGAGCGCCAATCACAAATTGATTTGATTGAAAGCGAACTGAAAAACCGTAAGCAAGATCACCAAGCAGTTTCACAACAGTTGGAAACTCAACGCCTCTCTCACTATCGCTTTATCAATCAAGCCAAGCAATCTAAGAATTTACTCGAGTTGCTCGATGGTAAAGACGCGCTTGAAGGCTCTGGTGACTGCTGCCTACCTAAGTTGCTTAACTTTGCGTTTGAACACGGGTTCAAGCCGTTAGCATTATCTGAGTTTTGGTGGGGATTACCGCCTACAGACATCATTCGACAACACGCAAACCTCTACCCTGTTTGTCAGAGTAAAAGCTTTGAGATCCTCGAACACCAGTTAAGTGGCATAGAGCTAGAAGATAACCCGCTTATCGTGAACCCTGCGGTTGGTAAGTCTTTTAATATTGTTTATGAAGACGATGAAATCGTAGTCGTCAATAAGCCTGAAGAGTTCATGTCGGTTCCCGGTAAGTTCATCGAAGATTCAGTTTATACCCGCATAAAAGCGCGTTACCCGGATGCGACTGGTCCTTTGATTATCCATAGGTTGGATATGTCGACGTCAGGTTTGTTGATCTTGGCGCTCACGGCGGAATCAAACAAGCATATTCAGAAGCAGTTCATTAATAGAACCGTAGAGAAACGCTACACCGCTTTGTTAGATGGCGAGATAACGGGCGAATCTGGCAATATCAGCCTTCCTTTGCGCGGCGACATCACGGACAGACCAAGACAACTGGTTTGTCACCAACACGGCCGAAATGCAGAGACCCATTGGCAAGTGGTTAGCACTCACAATGGCAAAACCAAGGTTCACTTGTACCCTAAAACAGGGCGAACCCACCAGCTGCGAGTGCACTGTGCTCATCCATTAGGGCTTGGTGTACCTATTCGTGGTGACGACTTATACGGATACAAACGCGAGCGCTTACACCTGCACGCTGGCTACTTAAAGTTGATTCACCCGACAACCGGTGAATGGATGGAGTTTGAAGTGCCTTCCGAGTTCTAAACTCTAACTTATCGAGCTAAGACTCTTATCTCACTCAATATTTGATCTCATAAAACGCATCAAGGTTCTACAACTGCTTAAGGTATAGAACCCTGATATTTAATTTTAATGTGATTATCACAGTTCATTAGCGTACTTTAGTTACTGAGTTCAATACTGCAGACGCCTAGCCCATCACATCTTTGCGCTGGTCAACACATTCGAAAGAGCCCATTTCGAACTCGCGACAGATCCATGGTCGGTTTTCGTAGATAGTACACATCAGTGTTTCTCTATCTACCGCAGAACACCAGCCGTCGTCTAAGCGCTTCATGGTTTCACCGCCCCATTCATCATAAGCGATGTGCTCTTCAGGTACGCCCGTATCTGTGATGATCATAACCTCTAAACGACAACAGCATGCCTGACAATTTGCACAGGTTACTTCGGGTTCGGTTACGTTCTTTATATCTATCGTCATAAGTGACTACACTGCTAAATTTTGCGTATAGTAATCGAAACCGCCCGCTACGGCTAATAAAGATAGTGCGGCGCGGCGTTTTCATTGATGTAGAAATAACAAAGGGCGCTGTGATTCACTCACAACACCCATAATATTTCGACTTTTAGCGCGGCTTATCGCCACAGGCTCTATTTAGAACAGGCTCGCGAAGAACAGCTTAACGTAGTCTATTAAACGTTTGAACAAACCGCCCTGTTCAACCGCTTCAAGCGCGATCAAAGGCTGGGTTTGAACATCTTCGCCATCAACGGTGTAATGAACCACACCTAGAGTTTGACCTTCTGCAATTGGCGCTTTCAGTTCAGAGTTAAGCTCGATAGATGCAGTCAGCTTTTTACTGTCTGACTTAGGCAACGTAATGAACGTGTCTTCTGCCACACCTAATTTCAATGTGTCTTGCTCACCAAACCATACCTTCTCTTCAGCCACTTGATCGCCGCCTTTATGCGGGTTTAGTGTATCGAAGAAACGGAAACCGTAGCTCAACAGCTGTTTGCTGTCTGATTCACGGCTCTTAACGCTTGATGCGCCCATCACAACCGCGATAAGTCTCATCTCACCTTGTGTCGCTGAACTCGCCAAACTGTAGCCAGCACCAGAGGTGTAGCCCGTTTTCATGCCATCAACGGTTAAGCTTCTATCACGCAACAAGCCATTACGGTTATGTTGAGTGATGCCGTTGTAACTGAAAGAGCGTTCGCTGTATAAGCCATACACATCCGGTAAATCACGAATAATGGCACGACCGAGTAACGCGATATCGTAAGGAGTCGAATAGAGGTCGTCTGCATCCAAACCATGTGCATTGGCAAAATGGGTGTTTTCTAGCTTCAGAGAGGTAGCCCAAGAGTTCATCAGGTCAACGAATGCATCTTGTGAGCCTGCAACATGCTCTGCAATCGCAACGCTAGCATCATTACCGGATTGAATAATCAAGCCACGATAAAGATCCATCATTGCTACATCGGTGTTTACTTCGATGAACATTTTTGAAGAGTCTGGGAAGTTCTTCGCCCACGCGTTCTCACTGATTCGTACCTGATCATCAGCAGAGATGTTGCCTCGCTTCATCTCTTGACCTGCCACATAACTGGTCATCAGTTTGGTCAAGCTTGCCGGGTTTAACTTCGTATGTGCGTTTTTTTCTACCAGCACATCACCAGAATTAAAATCAATTAACACATACCCTTTTGCGCCTAGGCTAGGTGGGCTTGGTACTATAGAAGGTGCTGCGATAGCTGCATTACTTACCATCGCGGCGTTACTTACAATGAATATACTTAATAGAGGGAGAGAGTATTTGGAAAACAGTTTCATTGAATCAAACCTAAGTTAACGTTTTGAGCAGTATAGACAAATGCTAGCAAAAGAAGCGCGAACTTTACGTTGCTTTACGTATTTGTACCATTCGTTACAAATAAAAAAGTATAATCTGCGATCTGACCATATTTTCCACAACTAATATTTACTCCACGAATGCATTCAACACCTAATGCTATCGCTCAGGAATGCGTCTAAATAACATTTCAACAAAGCCAGTAATACGCTGTTTGCTCTCGCTTGGCTCTAAATCAGGTTGGATGCCAGACTGTGCTAATGCTTGCCATTGTACGACCTCTGAGTTAGGTACGAAAAACGCAATGTACAACGACCCTTTCTCCGCGACTTTACCTTCACCATCGTAAAATGGCACACCAGTAGATAGCTTAATCGCATCGAAGATAGACTCATCGTTCAGTTCCGATTCTTCCGCTAATCCAAAGCCTACAACAACATCACCGACACCATCCTGCTTTAACTGATAACCTTTACTTGAGAGCTGTTCTTGAATCGAATCACGCACTAAATCGGTTACCACGGTTTCATCGTATTTTTGAGAAAGGTAAACCTTTTCTGACTCAGGGTGCCAGGAGTACGTCATCACGCCGTGTTTCATGAAACCAAAGTCACCGCTAGTGACCACACCATAATTGTGTGTGGGTGGTATTTCTTGCGTAGAGCATGCGGTCAGCCCAATAGCCATCAAAGCCAATAGTGCTGCTTTTTTTATGCTTTTTGTTGCACAAATGGATCGTTTTATCATTCGAGGCTTCCTTACCTATATAAGAATAACTATCAATTCAACATCCAACATAAATAGTAATTATGTTAATAGAAAGGTCATTAAACGTTTGCGTAATCGCTAACCTTCACCTCTGTCTGTTTTGGGGGTTTAATCACAAAAACAGAGTTGGTATAGTTCTCCCCGTTAAACAAAACCAGACCATTCGAGGCACGGAGCTTCCTCAATCATCTCATGAAGAGAAGAATTGGTACCGACAAAGTATCGGCAAATTTAAGAGGGTCAAACAATGGAATTCAATATGGTTGAAATTTTAGGTTACGCTGCGTCTATTATGGTCGCAATTTCATTAACAATGAAAGATATCGTTCGTCTGCGTGTCCTTAACTTTATTGGCTGTGCACTCTTCACAGCATACGGCATCATGATTGACGCATGGCCAGTTGCAGCCACCAACGGCTTTATCGCTTGTGTAAACATCTACTTCCTTGCAAAAATGCAAAAGGAAAAAAAAACGGAAGCGATGAAAGCAGCGAAAGCTTAAATTAACGATTAGCCTTTCAAATAATTCTGAAAAAGCCCAAATAGAGCGATCTATTTGGGCTTTTTTGTGTTTGTCGTTCTCAATAGCTCGATTTGTGTGAACAAAACTTTTCAATTCAATGAGGCTTTCAACCGATCACATGTAAGCAATGTGATATTCGTTCTCTCGATACGCTTGAGTGTTGTTACGTCCACTCTCTTTTGCTTGATAAAGCGCTTTGTCGGCTTTATCGATAGCGGTTTCAATGTCAGTCAGTGCTTGAGCATGGCAACAACCAGCGCTGATTGTTACTGGCGACACTAAGCCTTGAAGTTGCTCAACACATAACCGTAACGCCTCTGATAATTCGAATAACTCATGTTCATCACAATCAAACGTCACCAAAATAAACTCTTCACCGCCATAGCGTGCAATCAAACGACGACGGTTAACAAATCTCTTCAGTGATTTTGCGACCTCACAGATAACCCTATCGCCTTGAGCATGACCATATTGATCGTTCACCCGCTTGAAATGGTCAATATCCAGCAAAATGACACCGACATTTGTTAGCGGATAAGGCGACCTTTGAGTAATTTTCAGTTTTAGCTGTTCGATAAAACTCCGTCGACTAGGAAGCCCAGTAAGGTAATCGAGGCTTGCCACATCCAAGATTCTAAGATGACGATGCCGCAGGTAAAGCACCAACACGACAATAATGCTCAACAAACTTACAACCAAAGCCGTCAAGCTAATAAACAATAGGCTATGATTTCGATTAAGCTCTTGCTCTAAGATACCTGCAGAAATGACCCAATTAAGATAAGGGTAAAACTTATAGAAGATTTTTTTGTTGGTCGTGCCACTATCACTGGAAATCGAGTAACTGAATTGACCTTCTGGTTTGGTGGCGATTCGATCAATAATCAGTTCAGACGAGTAGCCTATTAAGGATTTCAATGATTTGTGCTCATAATCTGGATGAAGCACTAAGTTACCCTGCAGATCGACAATGTACACATATCCGCTATCACCAAACGCATACTTTCTAAGTTTATCTTTTAAACCTTCAAGATCGACCAAATACATCAATTCTTCTTTATAGGTCGTCGCAACCAAAGTATTACCACTCGGTAGCCTCATCGAATAAGCGACTTTGGCTCTGCGGCTTATCTCATGAGGGTTAGCGTGAAAGTACTCGATCATGCCAGAGTCAATAGTGAGCTGTTTTTGGATATGAGTAAGATGCCCACGCTTCTGACCTTGCAAGAATGGATGGTAGAGATGGACGCCTTGGGGTGACATCAAATAGATATAACCCGATTGTCCAATATGCAATTCACGGGCAATTTGGCTTACCTGTTCAACTTCTTGTTCTGGCGTGGTATGCCATACATGAGACGCAACGGTATCCGTAATTCCTTTAAGATATGTCTTTATCGCCTCATTAACTGTGGTGTCGACAATATCGTAACTCGCGTTCACAATCGTACGAAAAAACAGTTGGTTAGATTCCAACAATGACCTTTCAGTTCGATTAAATTGAAAGGCAGAAAGAATCATCGACACGACGGCGAGCGCAATTGAAAAATTAAGAATGTATTTACGTCTGACTTTCAAGATTACCCCGTAGATTTATAATTTCAGGTAACGCTGTGACTTCTCTTATATACAGACTGTTTTATATCATGTTTTTATTTTTTACTGAACGAGTGTCGATATTTTTAAGGGTTTCTATACGTAATCTGTGACTTATAACAAAAACGCCGAACTGGATTCAGTTCGGCTTTTTGATTTTACGTCTAGATTGATTACTTAATTGATACTAATTCCTGATAAATAGACTTAAAAGCATTTGTGTTTATTACCTATTACTACACTCTATTGTCTATAAATAGTTTGCTTAGCATTAAATTAAGAACAAACTTGAGTCCAGCTACCATCGCTACCCGGTTCAGAACTTGTCCACCAGTTTGCTTGGTAAACACTACCGTTGTGAACCACTTGGTCTCCTGTGTTTGCATGGCTTGGGTTACCTGCCCAATCTTTCTGAGGTAAGTCTGGGTAAACCGCTAAACCTGCCGTATCACATGTACCTGGATTGGTGCCACCATCGCCAGGGTTACCGCCACCTGAACTGATATCACCTAATGGTAGATCTGGCTGCTCGAAGCTAAACGCGTAATCAACGCCACCGACATTCACCGCGTAGTTAGCAGGGCCAGAAATTGGCAAGTAATACACCATGTCTAACTCATACACACCGCCAGCAGGAAGCTCTTCCCATGTCGGCAACGTAAACGCCACTCGGTGCATGGTTCCATCTAGTCCACCGATGTTATCCGCGCGAGTATGACCTGAAGCAATCACGGTCAAACCACCACCCGATTGATCTTTCGCGTTATCAGGTGCAGATACTGGGATATCGAATTGGAACTCAGTTCCACCCGGAAGAGCTTGCCCTGTGTTGTTCGTGAACGTGATCTTAGGGTTGATTGGGTAGTTTTGGTCACCGACTTTGAAGCCACCAACCGATACCGCGATATCTAGCGCTTCTGTTGGAATAGCACCCGTCGCTACTTTGTTTCCATATGGTGTTGCAGACTTAAACTTATCGTAGATAGCTTTCGTCATGGTGTTACCCATGTGGAACTCACCGTTACCGCTGTTACACGCTTGCTCAGTCGTATCGATAGAGCTTCGGTTGCCATTCGCATCGATAACATAACAGTTATAATCCCCTGCTAGTTCCCAGAACATAATGCCGCCGATCTCTTTGTCGATAACGTAGTCCGCTTTCACGTCGATAGACTGTTTATCTTCTGTTGAAAGGAATACGCCCTTCTCTGCGTTCCACAACCAAGGGGCAACCGCCACACTGTCGTAGTTTCTCGTGTAAGTGCCCGTTAGAACATCTGAAGGATCATTCACAGGATCAAGCTTGTAAGCTTCAGCGTAAGAGCCCCAAATACCCTTCTCTAGGTTCTTCGCGTGCCACATAGGGTTAGAACCCGCGCCCATTTCGTTACCTTTTGGATCGGTATCGTGCCACATGTTGTCGATACCAATAGCGCCATGGCCACAGTTGTTTTTCTCGCCTTCACCCGTACCCGCTGAACATTCAGATTGGTTTGGCAATGCTGCTCGGCCCCAAAGACCATTCTCACCACCCGTTACGCCTTGCCAACCACGAGTGTAGTAAGGCACACCGATGTTAATACGGCCTGCTGGCATAGAACCACGGAAGTAATGGTAAGCCCAATCCGTGTTCAGATAACCAATACCACCGTAAGCCGCCGTGTCGTATACGTTCCACTGCGCTAGCTCTGAATCTTTACCCGTATCAAACAAGGCTGCGTTATGACCTACGTGATCGTTCCACGCACCGTGAAGGTCGTAAGACATGATGTTTACGTAATCGAGGTACTTGGTTACATCGAATGTTTCCATACCGCGTAATAGGTAACCAGAAGAAGGCGCTGCGATCGTTAACATGTAGTGATTGCCATCTTGCGCAGACGCCGCATCGAGCTTCTCACGTAGCACTTTCATCAACACTTGGTACGACGCCCACAGGTATTGACGACGCGGCTCCATGAAGTCTTTGTCGTATGGGTTACCTGCGCCAGCCATAGAAGTTGGGTATTCGTAATCGATATCTAGACCATCGAACTGGTACTTACGCAGCATTTCGACCGCTGAAGTCGCGAATGTTTCGATACCTTGATGGTTGATAGAACCATCAGCATTGGTCGTCATGGTGTAGAAACCACCATCAGCCACGCGGCTGCCATCAGTCGCGAAGTGACCACCTGTTTCAGCCCAACCACCGATTGAGATTAACGTTTTCACGCCGTGTTTTTTCTTCGCTGTCGCTAATGCACCGAAGTGACCTTTGAAGCCTAATGCCGGATCAACTTCCACACCCGGCCACTCTTTACCAACCGCTGCGTTATTTGGATCGTTTACATCACCGACGTTTACTTTGCCATCTGAACCGATGCTCACGAAAGCGTAGTTAATGTGTGTGAGTTGTTCCCAAGGAATATCATTTACTAGGTAGGCAGCTTGTGGGTCATCCCCTGCACGCCAACTTGTGAAGTAACCAATGACACGACGGGGATGGTCTGCGCCCATTTTCTCACGGCCTTCATCATCGTAAATTGTACAGTAAGGAACATCGACACCTTGAGTTTGATATAAGCCATCAGGGCGACATGTGCTCACTGTTGGAGCGCCGTTCACGGTCAAAGATGCCAACGCAGAATCTGCAGTCGCACCTTGGTCGTCTGTTGCTTTCGCGTAAACTGCTAAAGAACCCGCTTGAGTTGTTGTGTAATCTAACGTGTAAGGGCTCGTTGCAGCAGTGCCCACAAGAGCACCCGCTACGTAGAAATCAACCTTATCAACCGTGCCATCGCTATCTGCTGCCGTTGCTGTCAGTGTGACTACACCACCAACATCAACAGATGTCACTGAAAGTGCAACTGAAACTGTCGGTGCTTCATTCCCTGGTTGTGCTGAATCAACAGAAACAGAAACCGCACTTGCAACACTTGCTGCGCCTTCATTATCCGTTGCAACAACAGAAACCTGATGATTACCCGACGTTGCAGCCCAAGTCGCTTCGAAAGGTGCCGCTGTGACTACCGCAACAGATGCGCCATCAACAAAGAACTCAACCGAAGCCACACTGCCATCAGAATCTAGTGCTGTTGCACTCAATACAACATTATCGCCTTCAGTAATCACGTCAGAAGCAGAGGGTGCCGTTAATGAAGCCGTTGGTACTTCATTTGGCGTACCGCCACCTCCGCCACCACTACACACATCAATCTTTTTCCATTGTGCATAGTCACCCTCAAATTGGCTCGGGTTGTTATTTTGATTCCAGTAATTCGCTGAGTACGCGCTGCCGTCATGTGAAACCTGATCACCACCGGTGTACACCGTGGCGGAATCCCACGCTTCTAACGTTGAACAATCCACAGCCGCGTAGCTGTTGAACGCCATTAAGCATGACGCGGTGAGAGTACTGAGTGTAAAAACCTTCTTGGCCACTCTTCCTTGGTTTAGGTGCATGTTAGCTGTCCCTTAAGTTATTGTTTCAAGATGCTTAATTTAAGTGTCATATTTCTCATCACTTAAATCTCTTCGCAAAACAACTGTAGGTAACAGTGCCAATTTAACACCTAAAATATTCGATATTTATAAAATGACTCGCATTAATTTGTTTATAGCATGCAATGAGTCGACACTTATTTTGCACGAACAACTAATATTAAATTTATTTCGGTACGCTAAAAAATATCGCCTAATTCGTATCCTTAATTACAAAACTCTATTCATATCTGCTTTATTTGTTCGTTCTGAAATTTCGTTTTAAAACTAACCAAAAGGGATTGATTTCGCCGTAGAACTGATTTCTTTTCTAAATTTGCCCACTTTTCCTTAACAATTGTGGTAGTATCGCGGATTTTTTTGACGAACCTCACATTTCCAATGCAAGTGTGGGAGAAATACATAGGCTTGAAAGAGCCAAATATAGCGAAGAAATAATGTCCAACTTGACGCAAGTCGCCAACGAAAACATCAACGCAGAATCTACTTCTATCGATTTCAATAAAGCTCAATCTTTGGGTGAAAAGCTGGAACTCGGAAACCCAGTCTTTTGGCTTAGTGGCAGTTTTTTAACCCTCTTTGTCATCCTAGCCTTCACCAACACCTCCGTGTTGTCCGAACTTGTAAACATCGGCTTTAGTTATTCAACTAAATGGTTCGGTGCTTTCTGGCAAGTCCTACTACTTCTCAACTTCATTATCGGTTTAGTGCTTGCACTAGGTCGCACTGGCCACGTTCGCTTAGGAACGCTTGCCCTACCTGAAATGACCACCTTTAAATGGATGTCTATCGTCCTATGTACGCTGCTAGCCGGCGGTGGGGTGTTCTGGGCAGCCGCAGAGCCTATTGCTCACTTTGTTTCAGCTCCGCCACTGTATGGCAACGCAGATCCTCAAGCGATGGCGTTCAATGCTCTATCACAATCTTTCATGCACTGGGGTTTCCTTGCATGGGCAATCTTAGGTGGTTTGTCTTCCATCGTGTTAATGCACTTGCATTACGACAAAGGCCTTCCTCTTAAGCCTCGCACGCTGCTTTACCCAGTACTTGGCGACAAAGCGATTAACAGCTGGGTTGGTAACGTAGTCGACGCATGCAGCATCGTGGCTGTAGCCGCAGGTACTATCGGCCCTATCGGCTTCCTTGGCCTACAAATCAGCTACGCGCTAAGCGAACTGTTTGGTATTTCCGACAGCTTTGCTACACAAAGTGTCGTTATTATCTTTGCTATCGCAATGTACACGCTTTCTGCTTTGAGCGGCGTGAACAAAGGTATCCAACTGGTAAGCCGTTACAACATCATCTTGTCTGTGTGTCTAATCGGCTACATCCTTCTTGTTGGCCCAACGAGCTTCATCGTTGATGGCTACCTGCAAGGTATGGGCGAAATGGTTGATAACTTCATCCCAATGGCGCTATACCGCCAAGATACAGCGTGGCTAGGTGGTTGGACGGTATTCTTCTGGGGTTGGTTCTTAGGTTATGGCCCAATGATGGCTATCTTCATTGCTCGCATCTCACGTGGCCGTACTATTCGCCAAATGATCGTTTCTATCAGCATCGTTGCACCGCTTGTAACGTGTTTCTGGTTCAGCATCGTTGGTGGTAGCGGTTTAGCGTTTGAATTAGAGAACCCAGGTGTGATCTCTAGTGCATTCGAAGGCTTTAACCTTCCGGCGGTTCTTCTAGCAATTACCGCGCAACTGCCGTTCCCAACTCTGATTGCAATTCTGTTCCTGATCCTGACGACCACGTTCATCGTGACAACAGGTGACTCAATGACTTACACCATCAGTGTGGTAATGACGGGTACGACAGAGCCAAACGCAGCGGTACGTACCTTCTGGGGTATCATCATGGGTGCGGTAGCGATCACACTTATCTCGATGGGTTCAGGCGGCATCTCCGCTCTACAGTCGTTCATTGTAATCACAGCGGTTCCGGTATCGTTTATCTTGCTCCCGTGTCTATGGCACGCGCCGAAGATCGCGAAGCAGATGGCAAGAGATCAAGGTATCGCTTAATACCTGACCCGATTTAGTTTCGGGTAGCGTAGAACACTAAAAAGCCACTCAAGTGATTCACCTGAGTGGCTTTGTTTTATCTGTTCGTTACTTCTATCTACGAAGCTTATTTCAATCGATAGTTCGGCTTATTGAAACTTTTCACCCGCAGCAACCATAAACGACATCTCAACCAGTAGCTCAGGATTAGCAAGTTCTGCTTTCACGCATGCACGGCTTGGCGCGCAGCCTTCAGGGAACCACGCTTCCCAAACTTCATTGAGTGCATCAAAGTTAGCGAAATCCGTGAGATAAATAGTCACTGACAATACGCGAGATTTGTCGCTGTCTACCAAACTCATCATTTCTTCGGCTTGTTCGAAGATTTGCTGAACCTGACTCTTAATTCCTGCTGTTGTATCCGTCTCTGCCACTTCCACAAAGCTTGCAATACCGTTAAAAACAGTTACATCAGACCAACGTTTGGTCGGGTTAATTCTATGAATTTTCACTGGTTATACTCTTCTTATAATTAGGGTGAACATCAGCGTAATCTAATCCAAATCATGAATATTGAAAACAAAAATTAGAAAGCTCGCGTTACCTTTTGAACAGCACTATCGCCTACCCATTGCTTTGGTTCTCAACATCACTAGCCTTTGAGTTCCTATCGAGACAATAAGTCGCTACCTATTAAGTTTTTAGATAAATATATTAATTATTATTCTCAATGCGAAATTTAATCTGAGCTATTGCGGTCATATTCAGGGAGTTTATTAAATTGAGTGCTTTTATGCATGTTCAAACCTATGATTTAAAACAGAGTAATGTGGGATATAACCTAGGCGTGATTGGCGTAGCGTTGGTGTTAGCTTGGATTGGTATTTACAAGTTTACGCCAACCGAAGCAATGCTTATCGAGCCTTTAATCGCAAACCATCCTGCAATGAACTGGCTTTACAATCTGTTCTCAGTACAAGCTGTGTCTAACATGGTGGGTGGCGCGGAGATCATCGTCGCGATTGGATTGATCGTTGGATTTAAGAAGCCGACAGTAGCCTTCTACTCAGGCATTGCTGCAGCGGCTATCTTTGTTGTGACACTCAGCTTCCTGATTACAACGCCAAACGCTTGGAAAGTATCGGATGGCATCTTAGTCACTAACTTCTTCCTAGTGAAAGACATCCTGTTTTTGGCAATCGCAATTAGCGTAATCGAACGCAATAAACCTCAGAAGTAACTGTATAACTAGAAGTGGCCATAACCCTAGAAGTAACCTTAAACCTTGAAAATAAAGGCTCGAAGCTGGCTAGAAGGACGCTGCCAGCTTCTAATGTATAAGGCACTGATAGTCACCTAGTCAGCTAAAACCTTACGATAATAATGAGCATCTTGATCCTTCCCTTTGAACACGGCGTAACTTTCAACGCGTTCAACTAAGTCAAAACCGGCCTTGGATAAGATTTTATTTGATCCAACATTACCCACTAACGCATAGGCATCAACATATTTAAGGGATGAGTGCTCGGCCAAGTAGATAAGTAACTTCCTCACCGCGTTAGACGCAATACCCTTAGAACCATATGCGTGACCTACTCGATAACCTAGTTCTCCACTTCCAGCGTTCTGGTCGATATCACGAACATTGATTCGCCCACAAATAGTGCCATTAGCGTCTTTGATCAACATAGGAATCATCTCACCATTCTCGTATTCAGTTAGAAAGCTGGTGATTTGCTCGGCCACACCCTCATTGGAATAGAAACTGTCTTCCCTCGCTGGAACAAATTGCTCAAACCACTCTCGATTTTCGACCTCAAAATCCAAGAGCGCACTCGCGTCATTCGGTTGAAGTAAGTGTAAAAATACATCCATGACAAATACTCTAATGTTTCCCTAAAAAGCCGCACCTTATGATTCATGAACCACGGCTTATTAATACGGTTACGGTAAATCTCTCAATTTCTTGGCTGGGTTACCTGCGTAGATACCTTTCTCAGTAATGTCTTTCGTTACCACACTGCCCGCGCCGATTACTGCACCTTCGCAAATGCTCACAGACAGAACCGTGACATTAGAACCAATCGTGACGTTGTCAGCTATCAAAGTATGCCCCCAGCTTTCAGGGTTGGGATCGGGTTTGCCCTCTTTGAATAAGTCGTTGGCAAACATGACTCCGTGACCAATAAAGCAGTCACTTCCAATGGTCACATACTCGCAGATAAAGGTGTGAGATTGAATCTTACTTCTAGCACCTATCACGGTGTTCTTTTGAATCTCAACAAAGGGGCCAACGAACACATCATCTTTAAGCTCACAGCCATAAACGTTGCTTGGCTCGATGATAGTGACATTCTCGCCACAGGTAATATCAGTAATCTGTGACTTTAATACTCTTGGACTTGCCATACTTCACTTCCTCTCGACATTAGCGTCACAATTCAACCTAAGCGATTGTGCCGTATGCATTAAAGTGCATCAAATAGATGTGTTGAGAGTTGGTAATGGATCAAAGATTCTGCATAAATTAAAACAGTCCCACCAGCACAACTGACAACAACACCCCGCCAATAAAACTCGGGGCGTGGAATGGCCGAGCCCGAGATTTAATGTACTCTTTCTCAAGGTCTTCTTGGTAAGTTTTAACGGCGAGTTCTTTTACGTAGTTATTTTGCATATTAAGCTCCTTCTTAATCAGTAAGAGAAGCTTAAGACTTGAAGTTAGGTTGAGGTAAAGCAAAAAATCAGATTAATTGAACACTTTATTTTTGTTACTCGAGAATTACCCTGAACACATCGTTATTCACACCGCCAACATCCACCAACTCTCCTGGTTTCATAAGAAGCGAGGTATTCAGTTGTCGTGTTGAACGTGGCTCTTTCGTTTCTCGAATCACTAACATATCGACAAAATAGCCTGAGTCTTGCTTTGATATGGAGCCCGAAAACGTAACGCTTTCAACCCTATCGGCAAGGACTGAATTGAATGTTTTATCCTCTAAAACACCTGCAGAGATGGATGTATCACCATAAAATAGCGTGATGGTTGTTGGGTCGGGTACCAACTCTTGATTGGACGAACACCCTATTAGGGTAAGGCATAGCAGTAAAATGGCTCGAAATTGCATAAGCTGGTTTTCTTTATTACGTTAAGCGTCTGTTTTTCATATTAAAACACTTCAACCTTATAAATACCATATTTACGGGATAAGCTTAGGTGTATAGCTTCGATGGACTTGAGTAATGAGGTGAACGGATCAGATCACGGCCTGTTGAATTTGCTCCCTGTTTGGAAACTAAAGCCGAGATCTGATCGATATTATCGAGAAGGATTCAATTGATTTAAGCAACCACGTCTTGTGGAGGTGTACCTTCACAGTTAGAAACGACGGCATCAATTTGAATTAGAGCATTCATTGGAATTTCTGAAACCCCTACTACCGTTCTTGCCGGTAAATCAGCATTAAAGAACGTTGTGTAAATCTCGTTCACCGCATCAATATCTGAAATATCCTTAAGTTGAATATTAATTTTCACCGTATCGTCCATGCTATGGTCAACACTTTCAATTATCGCCTTAATATTTTTTAAACATTGTTCCGCTTGCTCTTTTACACCACCAGCAACAATTTCATTTGTTTTCGGGTCTAAAGGCAATTGTCCTGAAATATGATTGTAGTGAGAGAAAGCAACAGTATGCGAATAAGGCATGAATGGTGCTGCAACAGTATTATAGGTTTCAATAACCAGTAAGCGAGTGTCTTCTGGTAATTGCGGCGGTGTACCGTCGCCATGTGAAACGGATGTATCAATTTGAATTAAAGCACCCATTGGTAATTCAGCTGCGTTAACAACGGTACGAGCAGGAACGTAGCTTGGGAAGAATTTAGCACATACTTCATTTACCACTTCCGCATCTGCGATATTTTTTACGTAGATAGTCGTTTTAACCACATCATTCATGACATGTCCGATGCTTTCTAAAATAGCTTTAATGTTTGATAGACATTGGGCCGTTTGCGCTTCGATACCACCATCAACCAACTCACCTGTGGTTACATCTATCGGTAACTGAGCTGAAAGATTGTTGTAGTGAGAAAAGGCCGCAGTCTGCTTGGACACAGCACTTTGAGGCGCATTATCCGTATTTCTTGATACCTTAATTAGAGCGCAAGGTGCTTGTGGTTTAGTGCCTTCACCGTTAGAAATGAGAGCATCCATTTGAACCAGCGCATCGCTGTTTGTCAGTGCAGCGACACCCACGACAGTGCGTGTTGGCAGACTGTTGTGGAAGAAGCTTTTGTAAACTTCATCAATAGCATCGATATCAGAAATATTCTTAACGAAAACATGAATCTTCACGACATCATCCATAACATGGTCGATGCTTTCAACAATCGCTTTAATATTATTCAAACATTGTGCTGCTTGATCTTTAATATCACCGATGACTATTTCACCCGTTTTAGGGTCAATCGGAAGTTGAGCAGAAAAGTTATTATAATGAGAAAAAGCGACCGTTTGTGTAGATACAGAATTAATTGGCGCGTTTTCAGTGTTTCTTGAAATTTTAATGATATCGCTACTCATCGGTATTATCCTTTTAATAAAATAGGTATACGTATTTATATTTAACAATCGTATTTGGAAGAATGATTAAAGTAGCGCCATGTTAAGTGAATTATTTTAGGGTAAACGTGATACCCGTCAGACTCTAAGGTGACTATAAATCAGCAAGTTACAGAATAATTAGTCATCAAACGACTAATTATCCGTCGTGCTAGGCTTTATCAACTGCTAAATTATCTTTAATTTTAAGTCTATTCAATAATCCTGAATACTCTCTCTGATAGTACGGTGAGTAATTCCAGAATTTTAGATAATATTTGATAGGTTGTTCACACTAAAACTTCGTTAATAGCTAAGTTAGTGAGTTTCTCCCCTATACCTGTGCATAAACTCTTAGGCTATTTAATTAATTATTTTCGAGAGCTTATTTTATATAAGTACGTTAATAATATATTCGAGAATCAAATACCTACAATCTGACAATGCCTATGATTAGATACATTTACTCATATAATTCAACAAATATGAGCAATCGTCACCATAGCTTTTGGCATTATAGCTCTCAACACATAGTTTCGTTGAAAGAAGAACTAAACCGCTCTTGGAGTAGTATTGAAGTGGCGCTTAAATTCGCGGCTAAATTGAGATGGGCTGGAGTAACCGACTCGACGTGCAGCATCACTAATACGAAGGCCTTCTAGTTGAATCAGCTCTTTCGCTTTGTTGAGCCTAACCTTCTTCAAATATTGCAGTGGTGATTCAAAAGTGACATTACGGAATGCATAGTGGAAGGCAGACACGCTCATGTTGGCTTCGTCAGCGAGCGATTGAACAGTGATGGTTTGGTCGTATTCTTCATGCACTTTAGACAGCGCTTTAGCGACACGTGCGTAATGGCCATCATGATGAGCTAAATCAAACAGCACACGCCCTTCTGAACCGGTTAATGCGCGGTAGACAATCTCTGTCACCATGGCATCGCCCAATATATTGGCTTCAATGTCGCAATGCAGCGTTTTCACCAACCGGGTAAAGCTCTCTAGCATTTGCTCTTCCATCGGCGTCGATTCTAAGCCACTCGAGTTCTGTTTATGCTTGTTGCAGTAGCTCTCTAGAAAGCCTTGGTCTTCGAGCTTTTTGACTAAGCTATGCAAACGTTGAGAATCAATGCTTATCGACAAACCAAGCAATGGTTCGCCATTAACAGGCAAGGCTTCGCACTCTAACGGCATTGGCACACCCACCACAAGATAATCACCTGCAGCGTAAGTCACTGGCCTTTCACCAATGTAGATGTTCTTTTTGCCCTGTCCGAGCATGATAATGCCAGACTGGTAAGTAAATGGCTGACGCTGATTCCCGCCACTGCTTCGATACAACCACACACCGCTAATTTCAGTTTCTCTGATCCCTTCAAGGTCATCCCAACCTTTGTGTTCAACATAAGACTGTAACAACTGAGCGAGTGTTTTCATAAGTGGCGACTTTCCATTCTAAGTGCTAAGAGTAAGTAAGCTAAAGCAGAGGAAGAATATCAAGTTTGTAGAAATAGGCAATTTATTTGGAGGAACAGCTCTTCATTGACCTAGATTACTGTACTAATATGCAAATATAGAAATTGAGCAATAAACCAAAATAACAAATTTCGCTTTACACAAGGAATCTCTGATGCAATTTACTTACGTTAACCCTACTGTTATCCATTTCGGTCAAGGCCAAATCAACGCTATCAGCCAAGCGGTTGATACTTCAAAGAAAGTACTAGTCATCTATGGTGGCGGCTCAATCAAGAGCAACGGTGTTTACGACCAAGTTGTAGAGTCTTTAAAAGATCACTCTTGGATTGAGTTCTCTGGCGTTGAAGCAAACCCAACCAAAGAGACGCTAGACAAAGCAGTCGCTCTTGTTAAAGAAGAAAACGTAGAGTTCATTATCGCTGTTGGCGGTGGTTCAGTAATCGACGGTTCTAAATACGTTGCTGGAGCGGCTAAATACGACGGTGACGGTTGGGACATCCTAGCGGGCAAACACCAAGTAACAGAAGCGACGCCAATCGGCGCAGTGCTGACGCTTCCTGCTACAGGGTCTGAATCTAACATGGGTGCAGTAATCACTCGTAAAGCAACTCAAGAAAAACTGGCATTCATGAACCCTGCGGTGCAGCCTAAGTTTGCAGTAATGGACCCAGATGTAATGAAGTCTCTGCCTGAACGCCAACTAGTTAATGGTTTAGTTGATGCTTGGGTACACGTATGTGAGCAATACATCACAATGCCAACAGACGCGATGGTTCAAGACGGTTACGCAGAAACTCTGCTGAAAAACCTACTTGTACTGGGTAAGCAATACGACGAGCGTGACAACGACGCATGGCGTGCCAACCTAATGTGGACAGCAAACCAAGCGCTTAACGGCCTGATTGGTACGGGTGTTCCTCAAGATTGGGCAACACACATGATTGGCCACGAGTTCACAGCACTATGGCACGTAGACCACGCACGCTCACTTGCGATTGTTCAACCTTCACTACTTCGTAACCAAATCGAAGCGAAACGTGGCAAGCTAGAGCAAATGGGTCGTAACGTATTTGGCTTAGAAGCGGGTGCTGATTTAGCAGAACGCACAATCGCTGCAATCGAAGCGTTCTACCACAGCCTAGACGTAGCAACCATGTTCGACGGCTACGAAACAAACAAAGCAACGGCGATTGACAATGTTGTCGCTCAACTTGAATCACACGGCTACCTACAACTTGGTGAGAATCAAGCAATCACGCCAGAGAAAACACGTGAGATTCTAGAGTCTGCGATTCACTAAGAATCGGGAAAATAGAGAGAAAGTAAAGATAGTGGTCATACAACGATGAATTTTCACATCTGACTGAACCCATTACTTTTTTCTTTCGTACAACAGAAGCAGCGTTCATTTTGAGCGCTGCTTTTTAATTTGCCCTACAAGATGCTATTAAATTCTCATAAGTCCCTAATTTTATGTGCAATCATATTTCTATATTGTTAAGGTAAACCTGTCTCTTTACTAGGTATGAACAACGATTTGAACAATCTCAAGGAAATGGTTAAGTTTAAGTCACTTAACAAGTGGTATGGTGATTTTCATGCCCTAAAGGGTATCGATTTAAATATTGAACAAGGAGAGATAGTGGTGATTTGCGGGCCGTCTGGTTCGGGTAAATCAACCTTGATCCGTTGCATCAATCAGCTAGAACCTTTCGAAAGTGGCGAACTTTCCGTGCTAGAACAAGTGCTCCCGAGTAAGTTCAACACACCGGGCCAAGTCGGAATGGTGTTTCAGCACTTTCATTTATTCCCCCATCTTACCGTGCTTGAGAACCTTACTCTTTCTCCAATTCGTACGCTTAAAAAAAGCAAACAAGAAGCCGAAAAGATAGCAATGCACTATCTCGAGCGTGTGCACATTGCAGAACAAGCCAACAAATACCCAGTGCAACTTTCTGGCGGCCAGCAACAACGTGTGGCTATCGCCCGTTCTCTGTGTATGAAGCCGGAATTACTCTTGTTCGATGAACCCACTTCAGCGCTTGATCCGGAGATGATCAACGAAGTACTCGATGTGATGGTTGAACTGGCGAGCGAAGGCATCACCATGGTGTGTGTCACCCACGAAATGGGCTTTGCAAAACAAGTGGCCGACCGCGTTATCTTCATGGATGAAGGACAAATTGTGGAATCGAATACCCCACAAGCGCTCTTTGAAAACCCTCAACATGAACGTACTCAAGCGTTCCTAAATCAGATCCTGACTTATTGATGTTGATTCGAATTATTAAACCAGCCCTTTCCGCTCTAATACAAATTGTTGTACTAGTGGCCGCTGTTGTCTGGATTCTCGATTCTGGCGCACAAACCATGGGATACAGCTGGCAATGGGAGCGCGTGCCAGACTATATTGCTTTCTATGAAGATGGCGAATGGTGGCCTGCTGAATTAGTTGAAGGGCTACTGGTTACCATCAATATTTCTCTGATTTCTTTGGTCGCGACGCTGATTATTGGTTTAACGACAGCGCTATTGAGAAACTCAAATTCTGTGGTTGGACGTACCCTAGCCACCAGCTATGTTGAGTTGATTCGTAATACGCCGTTATTAGTACAAGTTTATTTGCTCTATTTTGTATTTGGCCCCGTATTAGGGCTGGATCGCTTTAGCACTGCCGTTTTAGCCTTGGCACTTTTCCAAGGTGCTTACACCGCCGAGATATTCCGTGCCGGTTTAAATGGTATTGCGAGAGGACAATTTGAAGCAGCTCAATCCTTGGGATTATCAAAGACCTATACTTACTGGGATGTGATTCTTCCTCAGGTGGTGCAACGCACCTTGCCACCTTTGACCAATGAAGTGATCTCTCTAATTAAAAACTCTTCGATTGTGAGTGTCATGGCTATTTTCGACCTGACAACCGAAGCCAGAAACATTGTTTCTGAAACCGCGATGCCATTCGAGATTTGGTTCTCTGTGGCGATCATTTATCTTGCTCTTACACTTTCACTTTCTGCCGTTGCTGCTTGGCTTGAGCATAAGCTCGGAGCTAACTGGCGAACACAATAAGGATTTATCAGCATGAAGCTATTTAAAACCGCGATTACAGCCCTACTTGCGCTTGCCGTAAGTTTGCCTGCACTTGCTTCTGAAACGCCTAACCTCGATAAAATCAACGAACGTGGCTCACTGCGCGTTGGTATGTCGACATTTGTTCCTTGGGCGATGCGTAACAAACAAGGCGATCTCGTTGGCTTTGAAATCGACGTGGCGAAACGCCTTGCCGAAGATTCAGGTTGGAAAATCGAATTTGTACCTACGGCATGGGACGGCATTATCCCTTCTCTATTATCGAAGAAGTTTGATGTGATCATCGGCGGTTTGTCTATCACCGAAGCTCGTGCGAAAAGCGTATTGTTCACTGAACCTTACTCGCATTCTGGCGTTCAACTAGCGGCGAATAAAGAGCTAGCAGAAGGTTTTACACAAATATCTGATTTTGATTCTCGCCGTGTGAAAATTGCCGCTCGTCGTGGCGCATTCACGGTTCAAGTAGCTCGTGAAACCTTCCCTAAAGCGAAAGTTCTACAGTTCGATGACGATGCTCAAGCATTCCAAGAAGTATTAAACGGCAACGCACACGCGGTTATCGCGTCTAGCCCGAAACCAGAACATGAAGCGATTAAAAACGCAGACACGCTATTTATTCCATTTGAAGAACGCCTATCAAAAGGTAATGAAGCATTTGCAGTTCGCCTAGGTGAAACTGACAAGACAGAATTCTTCAACGAATGGATCAAAGCACGTACTGAAGACGGTTGGTTGAAAGAGCGCTACGAGTACTGGTTCTCTACTCTAGATTGGCAAGACCAGATTGCTCAAGGTCAGTAATCAGAACTTTTGCTAGTGAATTAAGGCAGTGCATTGTTTGCGCTGTCTTGTTTAAGACAACGAGATAGCTATAACCTCATAGCCACCTCTCACAACACATCAATTATTATCGTTTAAACAGGAATGACGTGAGTAGTACTAGCGCATTAACAACACCTAAGCCCAACGTTCATATGAAGCCTTGGTATCAACGCCTTAACCTTTTAGATGGCGTGTTACTCGCTGTCATTTGTGTGTTTGCAGGCTGGCTTTATTATCGTTCTGCTGTTGGTATTAACTACCAGTGGCGCTGGGAAGATGCGTTTACCCTGATTTTCATTCCACCTTCTCAAGGTAATATTCCTTACTTTTTCCAAGGCTTGATCGCAACGCTGCGCTTGAGTGTTTGGAGCATGGTATTAGCACTTTCTTTTGGCACATTACTTGGCGTTGCTAGGCACTCTAAAATTGCTTTCTTTCGTACGCCTGCACTGATTTTTATCCAGTTGGTTCGAAATATTCCGCCGCTGGTGTTTGTCTTCATATTCTATTTTTTCGTTTCAAACCAACTGATTCCATTACTTGGTTTAGAAAGTATCTTGCGTGAACACAACGGCGATATTAACGCTGTTCAAGCCTTTCTGTTTGGTCCTGCTAACCTTTGGGAAAACTTGGCGTCTGGTGTTATCTGTATTGGCTTGCTCTCTTCTGCTTATATTGCTGAAGTAATTAGAGCTGGCTTAGAAGGTATTCCTAAAGGCCAATGGGAAGCGGCCGATTCACTCGGTCTGTCTGCATTGTCTAAGTATCGATTTGTAGTCGGCCCGCAAGTATTAACGGCTATCACACCGCCATTGGCTGGCCAAGCAATATCTTTGGTTAAAGACACGTCGATTGTGTCTCTGATTTCTATCCAAGAGATGACGTTTGTTGGAACTGAAATGGCAAACTCCTCAGGTTTGATCTTCGAGATCTGGCTGATTGTAGGCTTCGTATATTTTACTTTGTGCTTTGCACTTTCGCGTCTGTTCAAAGTGATTGAGCAACGTTCTAGTGCTTACCTTAACCATCAATAACGTCATTAATTAATAGTACCGACTCTCCCGACCATTCATTGCCCTTATCAAGTTCACCTGGTTGGCTTAAGCTATTGACCAATCGGGATTTATCCCTTCATATTTCTTCTTAGAAACACAGCAAACCCATCATTTAGTCACTATACTTGAAGTATCAAATTCCATTGGATCTTCTCAAGGACTTCACTCAGCATGGACAATCATAAAGAAAGAGCTTTTTACGCCGTTGTTGGCGCATTGGTTGGAGACGCCGCTTCCATGGGGCTGCATTGGTTGTATGACCAAGAGAGGATCTTGCACGTGGCGGGTTTTGAACCAGAATTTCGCTCACCAAACCAGTTCGATTATCAAGACAAAGGCTACTTCGCCCACCAAGGTAAAACCGCTGGCGACCAATCACAATACGGTGCTCAGTTATTGGCGATGGTCGATAGCCTAGCCGATAATCAACACTACGACGAAGCGAGTTACATTAAGCACTTCCGTTTCTGGTTTGATTTTGGTGGCAGTTGGCAAGGTTACATTGATAAAGCGACTCGTATGAGCTTGCTGAACATACATAAACTAGAGCTAACAGAAGCTCCAATCACAGCCTGTGGCGCTGATGACACCCAGCTACCTGCTGTTTCAAAGCTAATTCCTTTAGTGGCGTGTACTTACACCTCTCACACCTTACCGGCAATGGTAGAGAGTGCGGTACGAGTGACCAACAACAACGACAAAGCCGTGGAATGGGCACAAGCCATCACCTTATTGGTTCAAGCGGCAATTCAAGGCAACTCTCCACTGCAATCGGTAGAAATGGTGCGACAAACTTGTAGCAAGTTCATACACGATCAAATCGACGAAGCACTGGCTGATCCTGAGCTTTCGATTACAGATGCCGCGAAGAAGTTTGGATTGCATTGTGAACTGAGTGCCGCGTTCCCCTTGCTGATTCGCATTATTGCAGGTGCTCAGAGTTATCAACAAGGCATTCGCGACAACATCTTATGTGGTGGTGACAGCTGCGGTCGTGCGATTGTAATTGGCGCGGTATTAGCGGCGTGTTTCTACGAAGGAGATGGCGAAATTCCAACCGAATGGCTAAAACAAGTCGAACTCAATGGTGGCGTGCTGTCTTTGCCTATTGAGTGATTCCCACAACAACGAACTAGAGCCTGACATAAGACAAGCACACTTCTAGGTCGGATGTCGTTCCTATAAAGTTGGAACACACTGCGATAACTCATTCTTCAGCCAAACAACAAACGGGCTTTCTGGCTCTTCATGGTTGCTATCTTGCGTGAGCAATATGTACTGGTGACCAGAAGGTACGAAGCCAAACGGCGCGATCAAGTTACCTCTTTCAAGATCGTCGGCGACAAGTGGATAAGACCCAAGCGCTATGCCTAACCCATCGACAGCCGCCTGAAAGCAAAAGTAGAAGTGTGCAAATGTTTGGTTCGCTCGAGCTTTTGACCACTCTCCACCATTAACTTTATCTATAGTGATAGCCCCCCAATGACTCCAAGCATCTGGCCGTGTACTGCTGTGCAGTAATTTCACATCATCTAAGTTATCTTTTACCTGCTGCCAATAACCCGGGGAACACACAGGGCCTACCCACTCTTCAACTAGTGGTATCTGTTCGTAACGCTCGGTTAATTTAAAGTCATCTCGGCGAATCGCCATATCGAGCCCTGTCGCATTCAAGTTCACAGGCCCACCAGCAGTCGACAATCGAACATCAATTCCGGATTCGTTATAGAAATCACCGAGTCGAGGCATTAACCAACGCATGGTCAATGTGGGTTCGCATGAAACTTCCAACGCTTGATGATTCAGCTGATTAAGCTTATGGACTCCAGTCTCCAAGGCTTGGAACGCTTGCTCTGTGTAACCTTTGAGTAATTCCCCTTCTTTGGTGAGACACACATTCCTGCCCTGTTTGTAGAACAAAACTTGGGATAAGTGATTTTCCAATACCTTGATCTGCTTACTCACCGCGCCATGTGTGATATTGAGTTTATCCGCCGCTTCACTGTAACTACTCGAATGCGCTGCTACGTGGAAAATATGAAATGCTTTCAAATGTCTCATGTGTGATTTTTTCTCACAGATAGGTAGAATTCATTTCGATTATAGGCAGCAATAAAAAACCATACAATGCTGGCTCATCAAATATAAAGAGTTGGAGTCATTATGGAGTGGTTAAGCCTAGCAGTATTGGGACTATTGATTGTTATCAGCCCAGGCGCTGATTTCGTTTTAGTTTTGAAAAACAGTGTCAATCAAGGAAGACAAGCAGGGATTTGGACTGCAATCGGTGTCAGTTTAGCGATTTGTGTTCACATCAGTTATTCAATGCTTGGGATCAGTTACTTAATCTCACAGAATGAGCAGCTGTTTGACATGATTAGATACGCAGGTGCAACCTACCTTATTTATCTAGGGCTAAAAGGTATCCTGAGCGCAAACAACAAACTTGCACCGATGGAAGATACGAAGCAAAGCACCAGTGTTTGGCGCTATTTAGCCCAGGGCTTTTTGTGTAACGTGCTCAACCCAAAAACCATGTTGTTCTTCTTGAGCATCTTCACTCAAGTCATCTCACCTGATGCAGAGAACCAGCATGTCGCACTCGGCTATGGACTTTATATGATTTTTCTTCACGGATTATGGTTTGGAGTTGTCGCCATGCTTTTCACTTCGAAGACGTTACAAAAGCACTTATTGAGAGCCAAGAAAAGACTCAATCAAGCGTGTGGGGTTGGCTTAGTGACGTTCGGAGCACTGTTGGCGATTAAATCGTAAACAAGCGAGTCAGAAATAGAAAGCGATTCAAACGACTGAATCGCATCTAACTGGGTCTTGGTAAAACTCTAAACAAGATTCATCGGTCTAATATCGGCACTATCAGGGAAGATAGCGTTGAGTTGTTTCACTTCTATCGATAAATGTCGGTTGAGCACACCCTTGATAACCGAACGCATATCAATCGTTGGATTAAGATCTCGGCCTTCATATAGTTGGCTTTGGCTCAAGCCCGGCCAATTGGCAATAACCTTACCACCCGCTCCTTTCAACGATGGCATCGTGCCACCTGCAACAAACATGACGTTGCCGGTGCCATGGTCGGTTCCTTTAGTGCCATTTTCTTTTGCTGTTCGACCAAATTCACTGGCTGCAATGATCACTGTCTTCTGCCAACGATCACCAAGTGAAGCCTTGAGAGCCGCTAACCCAACATCCAAAGTTTTAAGCTGATTACTCAACCGTCCATTTACGTTACCTTGATTGGCGTGAGTGTCCCATCCACCGAGTTCTAACGCTGCGATGTTTGGTCCGTTATCAGCCGACAATATGTCGCCTGTTTTACCCATCAATGATTTAAACTGTTTGCCGACACCTTGGTCGCCTACCAGTTGATCTATCTTCATGACACTTTCAAAGTTTGAAGACAGCATTTGGTCACTTTGAAACAACTCTTCCAGCAGTTCCGTTTGTTTATCACGTGTTTTTAAGCGGTTTGGGTACCAACTTGCAACGGTCGATTCGCCCTGCATGATGAGTGGTAAGCCCGAATCAATCGCTATTCCATCGTATTTTTCTGAGCTCAACGTGAGTAAACGGTTAATCCACCCTACGGTGTTAAACGGGTCGGAAGTGCCATTCTCCAATATCTTCTGTCCATCAAAATGTGAGCGCTCGCGATAAGCGGTTGAACAAGCGTGTACAAAGCTGAGTTCGTTACTCTCATACCATTGATGGCATTGCTTTAGGGATGGGTGAAGCCCAAAGAAATCATCCAACTTCACTAGCTGTTCAGGTTTTAATCCGATGTTGGGTCTCAAATTAGAGTAATCCGGATCGGCATGCGGCACTACAACATTTAAACCATCCATCGCGCCACGCAGTGATACCCAAATGAAGATATTGTCTGAACCTGTTTTGGCAAAGCTTGGAAATGGCAGCATCGCACTGACGCCAACAGCCGCCGCAATACCCATGAACTGGCGGCGGTTAATACTATGTGGCGCTTTATTCTGAGAACAATCTGACTTTTTCATACCCACTCCTAACGATATTGAAACTGCGGACTTAGCCACAACAGGGAAAGTTGCATTGCAGCGCTGTCGGCTTTGTTCAATACAATTTGGGTGTGTTCATCAATAGCATCGCCATATAAACCCGCGATCACTTTATCCACTACCGCTTTCGGCTTAACTCCTGACGCTTTAGCCGATTTTATTGCAGCAGACGCAAGCCTATTCGCAACTTGCATACGTTGAGTCAACGCCGAAGGGCTATTGTAGTCTCTGTCTTGATCCGACCAGCCTGCAGGTGAACCCGGTTTAAAAGGAGGCTGCCCTAAATTGTTGAGTGCATTGAATGCCTGTTTCTCGTTTAAAGAAATATCGGCACTACGAAGAACGGCAAACAGCCACTCCTTCGGCGGTCTAAAACGATTAGGGTTAGGTTTATTCGCCTCAGCGCTGTTCAATAACAAGCGATAGATAGGCAGTAAATCTCCCTCGCCTTTCAGATATTCAGCAACCATTTGCTCTGAGAGTTCTTTAGGTATGTCGCCAATGAAATGCTGGCAAAGCTTATCAACCAAGTGCGCAGCAGTGTCTTTGTGGGTCGCTAAGGTTTTTAAACACGACTCTCCTTGCGAGACCCCGGATTGAGAATAGGACTTTCCAAGCAGTGTGATACTTCCTGGCTCATGCAGATTATTAGCGAATCGAAAACCAGCATCAGGAGATTTGAATTTAATGCCCCAGCCTGAAATGCCTTTTGCTAAAGCAATAACATCTTGCTGAGTATAAGAACCGTCAACGCCAAGAGTGTGAAGTTCTAAGATCTCACGAGCGAGGTTCTCATTGAGCCCCTTATTACGGCGCTTTCCGACTTTTGAATTGGGACCAATCGAGAGTTGATTATCGAGATACAGAAGCATCGCAGGATGTTTAGAAGAAGCCATCAGCATCTCGCCAAAGTTACCATTCCAATGCTGGCGAACCACATCGTTTTCAATGCTGGCGGCCAAGGGCATCAGTTTTCGATTATCGACCGAGATGGCGAAGTGATTGCTCCAAAACTGAATGATGCGCTC
The DNA here is from genome assembly GCF_041469805.1 of Vibrio sp. 10N.286.48.C11. Classification (NCBI taxonomy): domain Bacteria; kingdom Pseudomonadati; phylum Pseudomonadota; class Gammaproteobacteria; order Vibrionales; family Vibrionaceae; genus Vibrio; species Vibrio sp. 10N.286.48.C11. The sequence goes on from NZ_JBFRLK010000019.1 coordinate 88,448, forward strand.
TTGAAAACCATAAGGAGTTTCAACACTTTGTAGGTGGCGAGCTTGAGCTTGTTGTCGATACTGCGTTCGAAGAAAAGACTGCGCTTCTTTCTTCGTGGCTTGCATCTGTTGTTCGTCACCCTTGGCCTTCATTCGTTGTACACGATTCTCTCCTACTTTAATCAGAGTAGATTCAGTACTCGGTAAGTCTTGTATAGCTTGGTGAACGAATGGCTTTTTATCCAACTGTTCTACAGGAGAGTAATAGGTTGTTTGACCTAGTTTTGGCCCAAAGCCAAACCTTTGTTCACCCACGATTTTTGAAGTCGGGTAATAATTCATTGCACACTCCCTTACGCTCGATCTTTTCTAAGTGTAATCGCTTAGTCATCAAGCATAGGGAGCTTTACAAGGTTTTACGTTAGATGGGTGTCAGGTGCCCATCAAGTTACAGACACGGTGTGATCATTTTGAATGAGTGTCTATTTACGCCACATATAGACAAACTGCTCGTTCTGAGAGGTGATTTCAAAGCCAAACCTCAAGTACAACTCCCCAACTCGATTACCTTTTAGGTAACAAAGTTCGACGGGTTTATTGAGGCAGTCAGCCTTAGTTAAACAATCTTTCAATACTTGGCTACCAATGCCCTTCCCATGATACTCAGGTAGTAAGAAGAATCGGCAAAAATAGAAGTGATCGCCCTTGTCTTGCAACAACACACTACCAATCGCTTTATCTTGATATTCAATTATTTCAGGGCGTTCTTCTGCCCACTCTTCGGCGTGTATATCTCGTTGAATTTGTTCATCCCAGCCAAATACGGCCTTGATTGGTTCAAACTCAGCGGCCTTCTTAAGCTCGAACAGAAATTCATAATCTGATGACTGAGCAGGTCTTGTTGAATACTTCAAAATACCTCCAACAATAATTGGCTATGGCTTCATTTTCGTTTAAACCGGGACATAGTAACCCCGATAAAACCCAAAAATGCCACGCTTAAATGTTCATTTTGGTTCTAGTTGGTAACGTAAGACTTCGTGTTTATCTTGCTCTGAATAAAAGGTACTCAGGAATTGTCCACCGCACTTCTCTATCACCTTTTGCGAAGCAATATTGCCCCTCTCACACGTAATAATAGCGCTTTCGGTCAATACGTGTCGTTGAACCCAAGACAACATATGACTTGCGATACCCCGCCCTCTGGCTTGTGGCAGCGTCTCATATCCGATATGTCCAATAACATCGTGAATGTGCGGACTGGTACCATGACGAACTCTTATGACACCAAGGATTTGACCAGAGTCGATACAAAAATACGTAGAAGCAGGCGTCCACCCTTCTGGCAAACCCTCGCCTTTTGAATAAGCAATTCGTCTTTCTAAATAGGCATCACTGCCATCGGAAATCCCCGTGTAAATATCTACCCCATCCTCAGCGCAAGCGTTCACATAGTAATGAAAGGCCGTTGAATGTGAAAGAGCAGCTTTAACCATGTCCATATGATGTTGATTCTCCAACGGCTTCTACGCTATTTAGTTCAGGAGCGACTCGCAATTTTGACCTATTATCGACTACTGCTTCTTAACGTACTTCGCCGTAACCAGCATTTCACCGCCACCATCCAGCTTGCAATCTAGTTGGTGATCTTTGCCTTCATTGATGCGTCGAATCACAGCTTTAGTACCAATTTTCAATACGCTAGAACTGCCTTTAATTTTTAGATCTTTAATGAAGGTAACTTTATCGCCACTTTCCAATACAACGCCATTCACGTCCTTAACACGCGCGGCTTCTCTTTCTAAACGCTCTTCTTCTGGGTTCCATTCGTAGGCGCACTCAGGGCAGATTAGGTTGTTTTGGTCTGGGTAAACATATTCAGATTGGCATTGCGGGCAAGGAGGTAGAGACATACGTTAATACTTAATTTAAATAGAATTTGTTCCATTTTAATGGCTCTTGTCAGGCTTAGCGAGCATAAATCTAACAAGTTTTACAGAGAGCTAATTGTCTTTAAAAAAGAGCAGTACCTAAAACGAACAAACACAGCTACTAAGCTGTGTTTGTTTAAAAGTTTGAGAAGCGGAACGGATTAACGTTCGACTTTTGGTGAGTAAATCGAGTAAGCGGTGATTTGCCCTGCCACGATTGCAGAGAACATGAATAACGCCGACAAACCAATACTAGGAATAGGCAGAATCGACTGTTCAAACACCGACTGGCTGGCACTTACTAATACTCGGCTACCCGGAACCAAGATGATGATCCCTTGCACGATATAAATAGAGCCCGTGAGCTCCATCTTCTTGGCAATCCAAGTCCCGTACAAAGTAATAAGAACCGTCGTAACCCAAGTACCGACAACCCAACCACTATCAAAACCTAGATAGAACGGGCCCCACATACCGAGAACCGCTACTGGTAAACCAAGTAAGATGTCTTTAGGTCGCGCATTGAACATCACACCGATAGAAACAGAGATCAGCACCAAGCCAGATATGTGCATCCACATCGGTACCGCATTGGTATAGTCGATGGAGACCGCTTGTCCCCATATCGCTTCACCGATGTTGAGCCCCATGATAATCCCTACAAACAGCTTAATCAGGGTTAAGGCGCTCTGCCCTAGCAAGCTGGTACCAGAAACCAAGTCATTAAACGCCAAACATTCTAGTGCGTTGGCTATGGATAGCCCGGGGACAAACAAGACGATCGAGGCGATACACAACGCCCACACTGGTATCGGCAACCCTGTGCTCGCCAAAAACGCTACAAAGATACCCGTTAACAATGCCGAGATGAATTCAACTGCGATAGCGCGACGTGAATGAAGGACTTGCTGACAGACCCAAACCATCAAACCCAATAACGCAGAAAAACCCACCGCTTCCAACGTACTGCCCACCAGCATCAAATACGCAGGCGGAATCCCCATATTGGCTAGTGCAGTCACAAATTTAGAGTAACCGACAGGCTCTGGTACAGGCTCACTGCTCGGTTGGTTAATACGAATGATCGTATTGGCCAACAAACTCAGGTTAATTGAAGCAGGCTTTAGACGCTTTAGAATCACAGCGTTGTTATCGTCTGGAAACTGATAATTAATCGCGGTTGGCGTTGCTTGGATCATCACATCCACACCATGCTTTTTAGCATAATATTGTGTATATTTTTCAAGCTTATACGGAGCGCAACCACTGCGGTGAAGAGTATCACCAATTTCAACAATTTTGTTAATTCGGAACTGAGAAGGCATGGGTATTTTAGCGGAGACAAAATGTGCGGCAAATGTACCAAACGACAGACGGAATGACGAGGCTTTTGCGTGAATTATCAACTGAACTCGTTACTTTTTTCTGCAAAGGCTTAGAAGTCTCTATAACAGGGCAAGATTACGAAGC